>JBFMED010000145.1:0-7960 GCA_040753475.1 bacterium | reverse complement strand
AATGAAGATAATTTTTCTTGGTTTGATGATCACAGGGGTTGTTTTTGGGCAAACAGACCATAGGCTTTCTATGAATGGAAACCTTGGGTTTGGGGTAAGATACATAGACATCAACAAGGATGTTGATGAATATCCAAAGGATTTTTCATATACAATGGAATTATCAGGGGTTGGAAAGCTTGATAAAAATGATGTGGGAGGGATTTTGAATTTTAGCTACGACAAGCTTAATAAGACAGATGTCCAGAATGCCTATATTAGCCTTGACCTTCCATCCGCAAAGCTTGAGGGAGGCGATGTTTTATTAGACATCTCTGATTTTACAATAAAAAATAGCACAATTCGTGGTGTAAAGGGAGATTTTGAAGATAAGGGGGTATTGTTTGCTTATGGTGTATCAAAAGAGAAAAAAGAACAGGGCTCAGCTACATCTGGGCAATATCGCCAGTGGCTTGGTATAGCAAGGGTTTCTTCGGTTTTTAGAGATAACACTTGGGGAATAACATACATTCAAGCAGAGGATGACCCTGCTTCAGTTGGTCTTTCTAATACAAAGCCTATAATGAATAAGGTTTTGGAAGGCGATATTGTTATTCCTTTAGCAGGAGACCTCTCTTTTAAATCAAACCTTGCATTTTCTGAGTATGATAAGGATAAAAGCAATAGAGAGGAGCTTTATAAAAACAAGGCATTTTTAAGTGGATTTTCTCTTAATTTTAGCAAGTTTTTCTTTGAAGGGATATACCAATATATTGAGCCAAATTTTTATACAGCTGGAAATACAGGATGTGATGTTAATTGGGAAGGAATTAAACTTAACACAGAATACATTCCATCTGATAAACCTGTTGAATTTAATGTGAATATAGAATCTTACGATGATAACCCAAGTGATATAGAAGCAGTCACAACAAAAACAAGGATTTATGAGATAAAATCAGATATTACACCAAGAGAATTTCCCGATGTATCTATTGATTACAAAAACACGAAGGAAAAAGATAACACAATTTCTCCTTTAAGAATAGCAAATGAGTTTTCCTTCGGCATTTCTTGTGGCATAAAAGATATAGACACATCATTTGATTATAGCAGAAGCTCCTCTGACAATAAAAAAGACAATGAATACGATTCCCTGCTTTCTTCTTATTCTTTAAATGCATCTGGACCATTAACAAAAAAGGTCTCCTTTTCTTCCTCCATTTCTTTCATCACATCTGAGGTAGGAGTAGGAGCAGGAAAGACAGAGCAGGATTCAAATTACTATCTTTTATCCGCAAGCTTTCAACCAACCCAATCTTTAAGGATAACACCCTCTTATGATTATTCAAAGACAAAGGAAAAAACAAATACAATTTTAGAAGAAAATATCACATCCTTTTCTTTTGATTATTCCCTTTCAACAAAATATCAGATAAATATGGAATATAAGAATATAGACCATAAAGAAAAGGATAATGATTATAAGGGAGATTCTGTGGGAATTAAAATGTCATGCCTTTTTTAAATTTCCCTTTACAATTTAGCCTTTACAATTTAAAATTTGGTATGTGTTTAGCTAGGTGAGAATAAAATGGGAAATAGGCACAAAGGCACAGAGTTTATTTGTTACTTGCTTTCTTTGTGCCTTTGTTCCTTTGTGCCTAGCTATAGGGTAGCTAAACATATACGATTTATTTACTTTAGTGCCTAAATATAGGACAGCTAAACATATACAAAATATAAGAAATGTTTAGGATATAAGAAATGTTTAGGGAGGTAAATTAAGATGAAGAAATTTTTATTTCTTTTAAGCTTGCTTTCAATGAGAGCAAGTGCGGAATTTGGGACACCGACCAATATTACTAATATGGTTGAGATTCTGCAGAAGAAGGTAGAAGCTGCCTGGGCAGCTGAGGCAAGGGCTGTAGCCATTGCAGAGGAGGCAAGGATTGCTGAGGCTGAGATGATTGCGGATGCCCTAGCCGCTGAGGAGGCCTTAAAAGAAGCAGAGGCTTTGGCTAGGGTAACCCTGGCAGATAAGGATTATGCAGGAGCCAAGGCAAAGTCAGCTGAGGCAGCGGCAAAGGCGGCATTAGCATCAGCCGATGCAGCAAAGGCAGCACAAGCATCTGCTTATGCAGCCCTTGAGGATGCAAAGGCTACAGAAGCAAGGGTGCAGGCTGAGCTTAATGTAGCTAAAGAGGAATTGCTCTTTGTAAGGAAAAAGAGGGAAGAGGCTATCAGGCTGGCAAAGGAATTTTATTTGCTGGGTCAAAAGGCATTGACTGATGGAAATGCTGTATCTGCGGTAGAATTTGGGAAAAGGGCATCTTCCCAAATGGAAATGGCAAATAAGGCAAGGGATGAAGAATTAGCAAAGGAGCTTGCTTTGAAGGAAACAGAGAGAAGGCTTAATGCCGTAATTGAGGGTGTTAAGGCAAATTTAGAGAGACAAAAAACAGTTGTTATAATGGCAAAGGAGCAGGAGTCCCGTGCGATTATGGAGGCAGAGGCAGCAAAAATAGCCGCAAGCAGGGCAGATGAGACATTTGAAGTATCAAAGGCCACAGAGCTTAAGGTAAAGGCATTGGCAGAGGCAGCAGCTGAGGCATTTAAGTGGGCAAAGGCAAAGAGCGAGATTACAAAGCAAGCCCAAGCAAAGGCATTAGCTGAGGCAGAAGCAGCAAGATTTGCAGAAGAGGCAGCAAGGCTAGCCGCAAAGCAGGCAGAGGAGGAAAGAAAGAAGGCAAAGGAGGTATTAAAGGAGGCAGAAAAGGCGATAAAAGGATTTTAATGATTGCGGAATGTTATGAATGCGGAGTGCGGAATGCGGATTTGTAAAGAAGGATGAAGCTGACAAGGAAGGATTTGGTTGTAAAAATAGCAGAGGATATAGATGTTCCTCAAAAAACTATTAAGGATATTATAGAAAACCTTTTTGTCAAAATTTCTGATAACCTATCAAAGGGAGGGGATGTTGAGTTTAGGGGATTTGGGGTGTTTAAAACAAAAGAGAGGAAGAAAAGGCTGGGAAGAAACCCAAAGACAGGTAAGGCTGTTTCTATTCCAGAAAGAAGGGTTGTAGTTTTTAAGCCCGGAAATATTTTAAAGAAAAAAATTGAGAGCAGAAGACCTTTATAATAATCAAAATAAAAGAAGCAGATTCCTCTGTGATGTTTGTGGCTATGAGTGGACGATAAGGCAGAAAGAGGATCTTTTAAGGAAAAATTTATCACTAGAGGATGACCTTTCAGAAGACAATCCAACAAAATGCCCTTCCTGTGGAAATTCATACATCTCTGAGCTATGAATAGCTACATCTGGATTCTCTTTTTTCTCTTAGTAGGCCTTGTATTTGGAGGAGGGGCTCTTTTTCTAAATTGGTTTTTAAAACCAAAAAGAAAGGATAAAAGCGGATTTTCTTCCTATGAGTGTGGAGAAAAGCCTATTGGCTCTGCTTATATCCAATATGACACAAAATATTACCTCTATGGCCTTATATTCCTTATCTTTGATGTAGAGGTTGTTTTTATCCTTCCCTGGGCTTGTATCTTTCGGGATTCTCAAATTTCACCACTTATTTTGCTTATTGAAATGGTAATTTTTATCGCTATTCTTTTGATTGGCTTGATATATGCAGGGTTTAGGGGGGCATTGAAATGGGAGTAAAAGAGCTTACAGAGGCATTTAGAAAGGCAATGGTTGATGTCCTGGTGCCAGAGCTAAGGGAGCTTAGGCAGGAAATGAATCTGCGGTTTGAAGAAGTAAATAAAAGGTTTGAGGAAGTAAATAAAAGGTTTGAGGAATTATACAGGGAAATGGATAGAAGGTTTATTGAGGTTCATAAGGAGATAAGCCTGGTAAAAGGGGAGATAAGTGCAACAAATAAAATCTTGGAGAGAATTTGGGATAGATTAGACCTTGTTGAAAGGGTAGCTAAATTAGAGGATAGGACAGAGCTTATCCTGCACGATTTAGAAATAATAAGAACAAGATGAGCATTCTTTCTGACAAAATATTACCGCAGGTGATTAAGATGCCTGGTGGAGGCATTATTGTTTCATCCCTAGAGGCCATTCTTAACTGGGGAAGGGGTTCATCTTTATGGCCTATGACATTCGGTTTGGCTTGTTGTGCTATTGAGATGATGGCAACCGGTGCATCCCATTATGACTTTGATAGATTTGGCTCAGGTGTATTTAGACCATCTCCCAGGCAGGCAGACCTAATGATTGTTGCAGGGACAGTTACAAAAAAGATGGCTGATAGGCTCAAACTCCTTTATGAACAAATGCCATTTCCAAAGTATGTGATTGCTATGGGCTCTTGTGCAATATCAGGAGGAATTTTCAATACATACTCTGTTGTTCAGGGCGTTGATAAGATAATCCCTGTTGATGTTTATGTCCCTGGCTGCCCACCAAGACCCGAGGGGCTTTTGTATGGCTTATTAAAGCTTCAAGAAAAGGTTAAAAAGGAACCCCTTATTAAAAGATGAATCCACAGGAGGTTATAAAAGAAAGATTTCCAAGTGCACATTTTGAAGAAAATTGTAAAGACCTTACATTTAGGGTAGAAAAAAGCCTTCTCTTTGAATTTATGGATTTTCTTTACAAGGAGCTTTCCTTTTCATTCATCACAGATATTTGTGCCGTTGATTACCCAAAAAGGGAAAAAAGGTTTGATGTTGTCTATCACCTATATTCCATTGAGGAAAACCGAAGAATTTGTGTAAAGGTAGGTATTTCAGAAAACGAGGATGTAGAATCCGTTTCATCTATATGGAAGGGAGCAAATTGGCATGAGAGGGAAATATTTGACCTTTTTGGAATAAGGTTTTTGAATCATCCAGACCTAAAGAGAATCCTCCTTCCCGATGAATGGGAGGGTTATCCTTTGAGGAAAGATTATGAAGGATTTAGGATTTAGGAATTTAAGATTTAGGATTTTTTATCTTATTAAATTAAATCCTAAATTTCTAAATCCTAAATTTCTAAATTTATTATAAGGTGAATGAATTTTAAACAGATAAGATATACTAAAAGATGAATAAAGTTCACGAAATGATGATTAATATGGGTCCTCAACACCCTGCTACCCATGGGGTTTTAAGGCTTCTTTTAACCCTTGATGGCGAAAGGATTGTCTATCCAGAAGCCCATATTGGCTATCTTCACAGAGGGATTGAGAAACTTGCTGAGGAAAAAAGATATGCTCAATTCCTTCCCATAACCGATAGGCTTGATTATCTATCCGCACCCTTGAACAACCTTGCATACTGCTTAGCGGTTGAAAAGCTTGCAGGAATTGATGTGCCAAAGAGGGCAGATTACATTAGGACTTGTTTGGCTGAGCTTTCAAGGATTGCCTCACACCTTGTCTGGCTTGGAACATCCGCCTTAGACCTTGGTGCATTTACCCCATTTCTCTATACATTCAGGGAGAGGGAGATTATCCTTGATATATTTGAGGATTATTGCGGGGCAAGGCTTACCACATCCTGCATAAGAATTGGAGGCGTTCCTTTTGATTTTGATGATAAGCTCATTGAAAAAATAAAGGATTTTATAAAAATATTTCCCAAGAAGATAGATGAGTATGAAGGGCTTCTTACAAAAAACCCAATTTTTCTTAAAAGAACACAAAATGTTGGGATAATTCCAAAGGATGTGGCAATAAATTATGGCGTCTCTGGACCATCCCTGCGGGGAAGCGGCGTGGCATTTGATATAAGAAAGCAAGAGCCATATTGTACTTACAATGAGGTTGATTTTATTGTTCCCACCGGAAGGGGTATTGGCGATGTCTATGACCGGTATCTGGTAAGGGTTTTTGAGATGAAGGAGGCAACCCATATTATAAGGCAGGTAATAGCTAATATGCCAGATGGCGAAATTAAAGCAGATATTCCAAAGATAGTCCCACCATCTAAAGATAGGGTAGGGAATGAGATTGAGGCTTTAATTCATCACTTTATTCTCATCCAACGGGGATTTGACATGCCAAAGGGAGAGGCATATAGAAGTATTGAATCCTCAAAGGGAGAGCTTGGGTTTTATATCATCTCAGATGGCTCTAATATACCTTATCGGTTAAAGATAAGGGCACCATCCTTTGTCAATATCTCCTGCCTTCCTTCAATTGGAAAGGGTGCAATGGTGGCTGATATGGTTGCCATCATTGGAAGCCTTGATATTGTCTTAGGCGAGATAGATAGATAGCCTCTATCGCATTATTTGTGTTCCGATACCAGAATCTGTAAATAGCTCAAGGAGTAGAGAATGTTTTATTCTTCCATCAATGATATGGGTTTTCTTAACACCATTCATAATGGCATTTACCCCAGATTTTACCTTGGGAATCATTCCAGAAGAAATGCTTTTATTTTTTATCAATCTCTCAATCTCATCAGGGGTTATGGTAGATAAAAATTCCTCCTTATCATAAATTCCTTTTGTATCGGTAAGGAATACCAGCTTCTCTGCCTTTAGGCTTACTGAGATACTTCCTGCAACTGTATCTGCATTTATGTTATACCTTTTTCCTTTTTTATCAACACCCATCGGAGCAATAACGGGAATAAACCCCGAATCATCAAGGATTTTTAGAGGCTCATCGTTTATTTCTAAAATCTCACCTACAAACCCTAGTTTTTCTATGGGTTTTGCGATTATCATATTTGAGGAAGCTCCAGAAAGGCCAATTGCCTTTGCACCATGCTTGTTTAATAATGAGACAATCTCGGTGTTTATTTTACCACCCAAGACCATTTCAACCATCTCCATACTTTCTTGGTCGGTTATCCTTAAACCATCCTGAAATTTTGGGACAACCCCAAGCCTTTCCATAAACTTTGTAATCAAGGGACCTCCGCCATGAACAATAACAGGCTTTATCCCAACATATTTAAGGAGGGTGCAATCAATGGCAAATGATTCCTTTAATTCTTCCTCAATCATTGCCGAGCCACCATATTTTATGACAATATACTTATCATAAAATACCTTGATATAAGGAAGTGCCTCAATAAGAATATTTGCCCTTTCTATCATCCCTTTCATCTTACATATTATATTTAACCCCTGGCTTTAAGACAAGCTTAAATTTATTATGAATCGCTTTCCTTTAATCCTTCTTCTAAAAGAAGGACAAGATCTTCTTCAAATATAGAATAGACAAGTAAAACCTCATTTGCCCCCTGTTCTTTAATTTTCTCTGCTTGCTCTAATGAATCTGCTACCGCAATAATGGTAGAAGAAGGGGAAAGAGAACGGCAGATTTTGACAAGCTTAAGGTTGTCTATCCCCTTTAGAAAGACATCGGGGATTGTAGAGAGAATCACCTTCGTTCCTTCAATATGGGCATGCCTTAATGTCTCCACGCTACTTACATCCCCAAAGATTGCTGGAATATTTTTCTCTTTAAGCTCTCTCAAAACCTCTAAGCTAAAATCTATAACCAAGACCTGGCTAAGTAGGGAGGGATTTTTTTGTGAAATGGCATCTATCAAAGCCCTTGCTCCATGGTGAAACCCTAGGATTACAATAGGATAAGAAATTGTTTTCTTTTTTTGATAGTCCTCTTCCCTGCTTTTAAATCCAAGCCTCCTTGTTATCTTATCAAAAACAAGGTAAATCTCGTGATTTGCCTTAATAAAATAGGAGGAGAGGATCGCACCAAATGCCATAGAGCAGATAATAAGATTAAGGACACCCTTTTGAATATGTCCTAATTCTGTGCCAATTGCAGCAATAACCAAAGAAAATTCACTAATTTGAGAAAGGTTAAGGGAGGAGATAAAGCTTGTCCTTTTTCCTGCACCATTTAATAAAAGGAGGGGATATAGGGTAAGAAAGCGTGAGGCAATAACAAAGGCTACAATTACAAGGCTGTTAAGGATTATTTCCAAGTTTGGTTTTTGTATCTTCATTCCCAAAGAGATGAAAAAGAGGACAAGAAAGAAATCTCGCAAAGGAAG
>JBFMED010000144.1:0-3479 GCA_040753475.1 bacterium | reverse complement strand
ATCAAAGAGGTTTTTTGATGAGAGGCTTATATTATCATCTGATTGTAGTGTAAAGAGGGATGTAAATAAAAAGGAAGAGGATATAAGGTGGTATAGTGGGTTTGAACTTATGGCTCTTAAGAATATCTTCTTAAGGCTAGGGTATGACAATGGTGATATAGGATGTGGTTTAGGAACAATCATTAAAAGATATTGTATTGATTATAGCTTTCTAAAGGAGGAGGAATATGGGCTTCCTGATACGCATAGGTTTGCTCTTAGCATTAGGTTTTAATTTAGGCTTTTGTGAGGAGCTTATGGTTGCCTCATATCCTATAATTGATGCATTTTTATATATTGATGGAAAACATAGTGGTCAAACACCGTCAAAGATTACAATTAAGCCTGGAAAATATAAATTAAAGGCAGAAAAAGAGGGATGGATTGGAGAGGAGAAGGAGGTAATTGTAAAAGAGGGAGAAGGATGTATTTTTGTCAATATCTTTATGAGAAGAGAAGAGGAGCAGAGGATAGAGGATAGAGGACAGAAGACAGAGGGCAGAGGGCAGAGGGCAGAGGGCAGACAAGAGAAGATAGAGCCTCAAAAGCCAGAAGAAAAACTACCAAAAATAGGAGAAATTCCTAAAGAGGAACCACCTAAGATAGAACGATCGAAGGTAGAGGTTTCCAAAGAAGAGCCTTCAAAAACAGAAGAACTCAGAACTCAGAAGGCAGAAGGCAGAAGACAGGAAATAGAGGAACATCCAAAGATAGTAGAAATTCCCAAGATAGAACCACCAGAGCCAAAAGAAAATATCCAAATCCTTATCCTTAAAGCATCTTTTTTGATAGAAGAGGCAGAAAAAGAGGGTGCAGAAAGGTATGCAAAGGAGAGGATAAAAAGGGCAAAGAATCTCCTCAAAAAGGCAGAAAAAGAAAATTCCTCTCCCCTTGCCCTATCTGCCATAAATGAGGCAGAGCTAGCATTAAAGGAGACAAAAGAGAAAATCTCCCATTACAGCTCAAGCTATGTAATGGGAATATTCAAAAATATTGGAAAATAAAAAAGCTGTTATTCTTACCTCAGGTGGTCTTGATTCTTCAACAATTCTTTATCTTGCAAAAAGCAAGGGTTATATTTGTTTTCCCTTGTCTTTTGATTATGGACAGAGGCATAAAAAAGAGCTTATTTGTGCAAGAAAAATAGCAGAATCTTTAGGGTTAAGCCTTGTTGTTATAAAAATAAGGCTTCCCTGGCTTTCATCTTCTTTAACCGACAAAAAAAAGCCCCTTTCAAGCCCAGAAATAGAGAAAATAGGAGAAAGGATTCCCTCAACCTATGTTAGTGCAAGAAATCTTATATTTTTAAGCATAGGAATATCATATGCCGAGGAAATTAAAGGAGGTTCTATCTTTATTGGTGCGAATGCAAGGGATTTTTCTGGGTATCCCGATTGCAGGGATGATTTTTTAGAAAGCTTCTTTAAAACAGCATCATTAGGAACAAAGGCTGGTGTCTCTAAAAAACCCATTTCTATTGAAAGACCATTGATAAACAAGACAAAAGGGGAAATTGTTGTCCTTGCAAAAAAGCTTGGTGTTCCATTTGGGCTTACCTGGTCATGCTATAAAGGGGGGGAAAAACCTTGTGGAATATGCGAAAGCTGCCTTCTTCGTAAATATGGTTTTCTTAAAGCAAAAATTGTTGATCCTTTAATGATAGAAAATTGATAAGCCCACAAGCCTTTTATTCCCATTTTAGAAATAAAAAGGATTCATTTCTCCTTGAGAGTATGAATGGACCTTTTAAGGTTGCAAGGTATTCATTTATCGGCTTTGACCCCTTTATTACAATAAAAGCAAAGGGAGATAAGGTATTTGTAAATGGAAAGGTTTATAAAGGAAATCCGTTTTTTATCTTAAGGGATGTATTGAAAAGGGCAAAAAAACATAAAGAATTTAAGGGAGGTTTTGGGTATTTTGGTTATTCCCTTGCCTGGTTTATTGAGAATCTGCCAAGAAAAAATATTGATGATATTGGTATGGCCGACCTATACCTTATCTTTCCAAAAACCCTCATCGTTTTTGACCACAAAATAAAAACAATAGAAATTTTTTCTCCTGATGAAAATGAGATAAAAAAGGAAATTATAAAAAAAGAGCTGCCATTTTCAAAGGAAATAAAAAGGGGAAGGCTTATATCAAATCTTACAAAAAAGAAATACATTGAGATGGTAAAAAAAGCAAAGGAGTATATAAAGGCTGGTGATATATATCAGGCAAATTTATCCCAGAGGCTTTGTTGCAGGCTTGATATGGATCCCTGGTTTGTCTATAAAAGGCTTTCTTCCATCAATCCATCTCCATTTTCTGCATTTTTAAACCTTGGGGATGGCTATATTGTAAGCTCATCACCCGAAAGGCTTATCAGGGTATCTGATGGGATTATTGAAACAAGACCCATTGCGGGAACAAGGCCCCGTGGAAAGGGAAGGATAGATAAAAAGCTTGAAAGAGAGCTTATCTTGAGCGAAAAAGAGAGGGCAGAGCATATTATGCTTGTTGACCTTGAAAGGAATGACATTGGAAGGGTTTGTAAATATGGCACAGTGATACCAGATGAGCTTATGACAATTGAAAAATATTCCCATGTTATGCATATTGTCTCAAATATCTCTGGGATTTTAAGGGACGATAAAGATTTTATTAGCTGTATTATTGCAGGGTTTCCAGGTGGAACAATAACAGGGGTTCCAAAGAAGAGGTGTATGGAGATAATCGAGGAGCTTGAGCCAACATCTCGTGGAGTATGGACAGGCTCAATTGGCTATATTGATTTTTGCAAAAAAATGGACTTGAATATTATCATAAGAACAATCATTATTAAAGATGGTATGGCATATATTCAAGCAGGTGGAGGGATTGTTGCAGATTCAGACCCAGAGCTTGAGTATTACGAAACCTTACATAAGGCAGAGGCTTTAATATTAAGTATCAAATAATAATTATGTGTTTAGGTAGACGAGAAGAAGAAAGGAAGTTAAAATGAAAGAAAGCACGAAATCCGAAGCACGAAGCACGAAACAATATCTGAATTAAGCACGAAATCCGAAGCACGAAGCACGAAACAATATCTAAATTCAAAATTCTAAACAAATAAATTATAATGCAAAATTAGCAATTATCAATTCAAAATTACCGTAAGTTCATTTTGCATTTTGAGTTTTGCATTGCTAATTTTTAATTGAATTTCTTCGTGACCTTCGTGCCTCTTCGTGGTAAAAATTGTAAAAAAGGGGATAAAAAAGGGGATAAAAAAGGTAAAAAAGGGGACAGGTCCATTTTTAAACCCAGATTGACTCTTCTAAAGCAGGAGTAGAACAGCTTAAAAGAGGTAGAAGGTAGAAACCCTTGACCCTTCACCCTAGAGCAATTTTTAACCTTCAACCTTCTTCTTATGATAAAAAGTGGGGGAAAATCTGGTTTCAGGATTTTTCTGT
>JBFMED010000143.1:0-4015 GCA_040753475.1 bacterium | reverse complement strand
GATTTAAAGAAAGAAGGGAAAGAATAAAGGTCTTTACCGAAATAATGTCTTCCCTGATAAAATATTTAAGGATAACACCAGAGAGGCCGATAAGAAACAAAAGGATAAGGATAATATAATCCGAGAGGATTGAGATATAGAGGGTTCTCTCCATCGTAAGCCTTCTGATAAACAAATAGGCAAGGGAAATAACAAGGACATAGCCAAAATAATTGCCAATTATCTGGAAGAATACATCATAATAATAAAAGAAGGAACAAAGCCCTTCAAAACAAAACCTTAAATGGGAAAGAAGGATAAGGCAAAGGGAAAGGTGAAAGAGGGCTGCGAAAAGCCAGAGGATCCTATCCCCCTTAAAGAGGCTTTTAAAGAGCAAGACCTCCTCTCCTAGCCTTATAATCACACCTGTTGTATTGGTTGGGGCTGGGGTTAAGGGAATTTTAAGGGGTGAAGGGGTAATTGCATATAGCCATATCTTTCTTGCCATCCCAAAAATGAAAACTAAAACGGCAATATATGCAAAACCTGCATAAAATCCAGTTAGTCCATTCATTTTAACTATGAACTACGAACTATGAACTAAATTTACACGCACCCCGTTGGTTTGGGAAGCCCGGCAATCTTACAAGCCTGCTTGGCTGGACCTGCGGGAAATAGCTCATAGAGATATTTGTTATTCCCTTTTTCTGGCCCAAACATCTTTGCCATCTCTTTTATGAGAATCTTAATCATTGGTGCGATTTGGTATTGCTTGTAATAATCCTTAAGGAAGTTAACCACCTCCCACCTTTGCTCATTCATCTCAATGCCCTCTGTTTGAGCAATATACTTAGCAACCTCCTCGCTCCAATCCTCTGGGCTTTGCAGATAGCCCTCTTCATCTGTCTCATAGAATTTCCCCTCAAACTCAAACCCAAGCTTTTCAGCCATATCAATTCACCTCCCAATTAAATTTCTAAAAATTTTAAATTATCCCTAAAACAAAAGTCAAATTTTTTTTAAAATCCCCAATTGCTTTCTTACCTTTTTAACATCCCTTTTGTTCAATTTAAAGGGAAAGCTTCTTATATCCGATGGCCTTCCATCACCAAATGGGCGATTACAGGCAACATCCCTGGTTTTCCCCGGGCAGCCTGAGGTTTGAAATGGTTTTCCAGATTCTATTATCTCCTCTATTTCTTTACCAAAATCAATAATTCTTCCTTCCTCATCAAATTCCAGATTATCTATCCTAGCAATCCCATTCTCAATCAAATACCTGGCAAGCTGAATCCTTCTAAATTGGGAGGCAGGGCAAGGGTCTCTTTTTTGCAAAGAAGAACCCTCCTCAGGATAGAATGAAAATAGGTGGGTGTCTGCTCCCTTATCCCTTATTTTTTGAATTACCTCAACCATCTCTTTTTCCTTTTCTCCCAATCCGACAATAAGATGGGATGAAACCTTATTCCTTCCAAATACCCCTATCGCATTTTCTAATACCTTCCAATACCTCCTCCATTGATGAATTGGCCTATGCTCTTTAAAAAGGCTTTCTGTTGCACAATCAATGGCAATGCCTATCATATCTGCCCCTGCCTCTTTGAATACCCTTACATCCTGAGTAATGGTTGGCGAGATAAGAAGGGAAATAAGAAGGTCTGTTTTTTCTTTAAATAATTTGGTTAGCTTAATCGTATCTTCAATTGCCCTTTTATTGGTAATCATCGAGATACAGACCCGCTCAAGATGTGGGGCATAGTTTAGATTTTCAAAGATTTTAAAAAGGTGATAAACTGGCCAGGAAACCCTGATAAAGCTTTTATTTTCATAATTCCCTTCCCTTTCCTTGGAAAGCCCACAATAGCTACATCTACCAATACAGCCATTTGAGTAGGTAAGCAAAAGATTAAGGCAATAAAGCTTGCAATTGCGATAAAACCTTCCTGAGGCAAGCCTCAATGTCATAGCTGCCGCAAGGCTTAATCGGACATAATCAGGGCTTTCCATATTTTTTTAATCGCCAAAGAGAGCTTATCATTGCTTAAGCTCCAATCAATTGCCTTTCTTTGCTCACCTGCTTTCTTTAACGGCTCTTCAAATAAAAATTTGCATTCCTCTTCGTAATTATTGAGGTTTTCTCCTGCCATCCTTCCAGAGACAATGGCATTCAGTATTCCCGCCCCGGTTATGGGATGGCATGTGCCTGCTGAATCACCCACCAGGCACATATTTTTATAAAAAATATTTTTTAAAATCCCACCTACAGAAATTGCTTTTTTGACAAATTTATTTTCAAGGGGTGCTACCCTTCCTTGCTTGATAAGAAATTCAATAAACCTTGCAAGGCTTTGGTCTGGGCTTATTTTAAACCTTAAATCAACCCCAACCCCAACCTTTGCTTTATCATCCTTGGGAAATAACCAGCCGTAGCCACCGGGAATTTCTTTATGAAAATATACCTCAATTGATGAAGAAGGCCCTAAAAGCCTCATCTCTCTTTGAGCGGTGAAGAGAAAATCTCTGTTTATTTGCCCAATCCACCTTCCCACAATGGAATAAGGCCCATCTGCTCCCATAATAAAATCTGGCTTTATCTTGAGAAGCTTACCATCTCTCTTTGCAAAAACATAATTGTCTTCAATGCCAATTGCCTTTGTATTCAAAAGAATTTTTGCCCCTTCATAAATTGCCTCATTGGCTAATTGTTTGTCAAAAAGCAAGCGATGGATAATAAAACCTGATGCCTTTGTCTCTATCATATCACCATCTGGAAAATATGTCTTCATAGATTCTATCCTTTGGGCAATTACATCCTGCTTAAGCTCTATCTCTTTTTTAATCTGCCAAGGGACATATCCGGCACACCTTACCGGAATGCCAATCTCTTTTTTCTCCTCAATTACCAATACCCTCAAGCCTTTTTTTGCCGCAAATTTAGCAGCGGTAAGACCGGAAGGACCTCCACCAATTATCAATAAATCACATTTTTCCAATTCTTTGCCATTATGCTTTATTGCATAATTCAAGGTATTGTTCCCTTGTCATACCTACGGTTCTCATATTATTTTTGATTATTTCAACATCTATTTCCTCATATTCAGGGATTACTACCGCCCTCTTTGCACCCGGATAGGTCAAAATATGGTGAGAACCCTCTTTACGCTTATATTGACATCCAAATGCCTTAAATATCTTTAATAAGGTGCGATAATCAACAGGGGTTATCCGAGGCATAATTACACCAAAACCATAGATTTTTCAAAACCCACCAATTCTGTTTTGGGAATTACCTTATCCTTAAGAAGCCTCAAATCCACATTCAAGAAGATATTCCTCAAGGGTTCCTTTCTCTCTCATTTCGGCAAATTGAATCTTTATTACCTCTAAAAGATTTTTTTTTGCCTCTTCTTGTGACCTACCCTGGGAAATGAAATCTAACTCTGGTGTCCTCGCCAAATACCAATTCCCTTTCTCCCATATCTCAATCGTTAATTTTAGCTTCATTTACTCTACCTTAATTATTCTGTACAGCATTTTTTATTGAATCTTCGCCGCCCAATTCTAAAGGATCCATATGATCAATGTGACTATCTCTTTTAAGTTTTATGCCACAATATGGGCAGAAATCTCTTTCATTGAATAAGGTTGTCAAGAAATAATGAGGAACTGCATAATTCTTCCAGTACTTACCATATATAATTCTTAATTTTTGAGGTATTTGACTCTCTTCCTTGTTTATTTCTTTCATAAACGATTTAAAATAATCAGAGCATAATAATGTTCCAAGGCACTACCCATCTTCTTCTTCCCTTAAAATAAAATCTGGCTTTTGTCTTTAATTCGCACCCTGTCTTTTCTTTCAATTTCATTGATTAGCCTGCCTACTTCCTCTTTATTAAACATATTTGTATTCCACAAGTAATCTATAAAGTTATAACCGCTTTCTTTTGCCCTCATCAAATCGTTCTGTACCGCAGGGGTAATAAAGAAACCAGCTTGAGGGAATAAATCTTTTAGTAACTTAAGTTGTTGAATC
>JBFMED010000142.1:0-5780 GCA_040753475.1 bacterium | reverse complement strand
TAGCACAGGCTATCCTTAAGCTTTTATTTGAATTATTCATAACTGTGGTAAGTGCATAAATGGTTTCTGGTTTTCTTAGCTCTGCTAATGCAAGGATACAGGCTGATTTTACTCCCTCATCCTCTTCAAGAACAAGCCTTTTAGCTAAAGCACCTGCTTCACTCTCTGCTTTAAGGTCCTTTAAAACAATCACCGCGGTTGCTCTAACGCTTGGGTTTTCATCCTGCAGGGCTTTAACAATGCTTGGTATGGCATCATCCTCTTCCATCTCTGCTAATGCTATTAAAGCAGATGAACGAACCTCTGGGTTATCATCCTTTGTTTTTTTGATAACTACAGATATAGCTGGCTTTCCAATACGACCCAATGCCTTTCCTACAGCCTTTCTAACCGAGGGGTCAGAATCATTCAAAGAATTTACAAGGAATTTTATGCTAGATTTTCCAATTCTTCCTAAAGCAACCACCGCAGCCTCTCTTAAAGCAGGATCTTGGTCTTTTAAAATATGAGAAAGGGGAATAGTTGCCTTTTCGCTCTTTATCCTTCCAAGCCCAACACAAGCTGCGGAAACTACAGGCTTACTAAAGTCAGAGAGCCTGTCTATAAGGCAATCTGCTACACTATCACCTCCTATCTGACCCAATGAGACTACCACAGCCTGTCGGACAATTGGTTCATCGTCATTCAATGCAGCTTTTAAAGGCTCTATTGCAGGTGGACTTCCAATCTGACCAAGGGTTATTGCTGACTGCCTTTTTATAAATTTGTCAGGATCAGCCAATCTTTGCGAAATAACATTAACTGCCTCATGTGCCTTAATTAACCCAAGTGTTTCTAAAGCTGATAAGGTAGTGTTTCTATCCGATGCATTTTGCAATGCATGAATCAAAGCAGGTATTGCCTTTTTTCCTATTTGGCTTAAGGCAAGAACAGCAGCAGAGCGAACCTCTTTTTGTCCATCAGAGAGGGTTGAAATAAGCTCTGGGATAGCAGGTTCTCCTATATGGCCTAAAGCCAAAGCCGCAGCTTGACGGATGTTTAGCTTTTCATCCTTAAGCTGGGGCATTATCTCACCAATCTTTATTACTTCAGCCATCTTAAAAAATCAAAGTGCAAAACAAACTTACATTTATTTCAACTTTTTCGTATGGGTTTCTTGATATTTAAAGATTCCTATTAATATCAAACCCACAATAATGAGTCCTATAGAGACGACATAGATAGCCTCCATCTTTTAATCCTCAAACAATGTATTTGAAATTTTGTTTCGTCTATTATAATTTTTAATCTCCATCTTTAGTTTTGCATTTTGCTTTTACTTTATTGCTCCTTTTCTTTTTAAGATTATGAGAAATTTTTCCACCACATCTCTATTAAACTGATATCCTGCATTCTTTTTAAGCTCCTCTGCTGCCTCTTCAATAGACAGGGCAGACCTATATGGCCGCTCAGATGTCATAGCATCAAAGGCATCTGCCACATTGATTATAGAAGCACCGATATAGATATTTCCATTCTTTTCTCCATATGGATAGCCCTTTCCATCGGGTCTTTCGTGATGGTATGAAACAGCGGTCATAACATCCTTGTGAAAACCAGCAGGCTCTAATATCTTTGTCCCAATCACTGGATGCTCCTTTATTGCCTCAAATTCCTCATTGGTTAATCTACCTGGCTTAAGTAAAATATCCTCCCTTATCCCTATCTTCCCAATGTCATGGAGAAGACCTGCAATATAAAACCTTTCAATCTCCTCGGAAGAGAGATGGAATTCTTTGGCAATGGCCATTGTGTACCTCGCAACAGCCTCTGAATGACCCCTTGTATAATGGTCTTTCGCCTCAACTGCGGCAATTAGTGTCTTTACTGTAGCAAGATAGGCAGATTTTATCTCAGATGTCAGGTTTGTATGGATAATTGCAGCTGCGGCAAGGTTTGCAAGAAATGATAAAATAGAGAGGTCATATTGGGTAAATGGGCTAATGTTATTCATCCTATTTATAGAAAGGATGCCGATGGTCTCATCCTTTACAGAAAGTGGAACGCAAAGGGCTGATTTTATCTTGCTCTTTGATTTGTTTAAAAGGAGGGGTTTGCCTGTTTCTACGACCTTTCCTGCTATCCTTTCTCCTATTTTTGTTTTTGTTGTCTTTATAATATCCTCTGAAAGCCCAACCGAGGCTTTTATTGAAAGCTCTTTTTTATTCTTATCAAGTAGCATCAAAGAACCTGTTTCGCCTTTTAACTCATTAAGGGCTGATTCCATAATAACATTAAGGAGGTCTTCGCTTGTTAAAGAAGAGGATAAAAAGCCCGATACACTTGAAAGCCTTTTTATCGTGGCTGTATTGCTCTCTTTTATTATTTTGTTAAGAAAACCCTCTGATTTTTTAATGATTTCTGTTGCATTATTACTGTTGTTTCCTACGATAGATGAGAGGGCTGAAAGATGAAGAGAAGAAAGCTTATCTATTGGAAAATCCAAGAATTTTTTTATTCTATTCCTTGTTTTTTTCCCATTCGTTAAAAACTTAAGGAGGCTTTGGGTATAATCTTTAACCACACTATTTTCCATTCTCTTAAAAAGATTTTATATTTTTGTCTTATTTTTGTCAAGTGCGTTTTGCTTAAGGTTAAAAATATAAAATACTTGATATTGGACATATTGATATGCTATCATTTATATATGATGATAGAGGAAGAAGTAAGAGAAAGGGCAAGGATAAGGGAAGAGAACAAAAGGATATTAAAGGAAGAGCTTTCTGGGAAAGAGGTAATAATCAAGACAAATATTATAAGGGATAAGGAGAGAAAATATTTTGTTGAGGATGTAAAGGAGGCAAGGATAAAGCAGGAAAGGGGAAATGTTCTTGGGGTAAGGCTTACAAATCCCCTATTTAAAGAAGAGGAACACCCATTTATTAGATACCCAAATTCTATAATCGCTCCAGAAAGGATTGGAGAAAAAAAGAAGAAAATCCTTATTGTCTATTTAACTGATTATGACCTTGAAAGGGATTTTAGAAGGCTTCATAAAAAGACAAAACAGGATTTGACAATTACAATTATATATCCAGGATGAGATATTTAGGATTTAGGAATTAGGATTTAGGAATTTTTAATTTAATTGTTTTAAATCTTAAATCCTAAATCTTAAATCATAAATATTAAAATGTCACCCATTGTTGGATTAGATATTGGAACCACAAAGGTTTGCGTCTGTGTCGCTGAAACAAAAAAGAATGGAAAAACAGAGATAATCGGCATAGGCACAAAGCCCTGTTCAGGCCTCCATAGGGGAATGGTTTCAAATATCTCCCAAACAACAGCATCCATTGAACAATCTATGAGTAAGGCTGAGCTTATGTCAGGATGTAAGATAGAATCTGTTACAATTAACATATCAGGAAGCTCGGTTAAAGGCATTACAAACCCAGGAATGATAGCCATTAAAAAGGCTGGGGGGATAACAAAACTTGATGTTAAAAGGGTTATTGAAACAGCAAAGGCGGTTAATATTGCCCAAGATATGGAAATTCTTCATCACCTTCCCCAGTCTTACAGGGTGGATGACCAAGATGGCATAGAAGACCCTGTTGGTATGATAGGGATGAGGCTTGAGACAGAGGTCTATTTCATAACAGCAAAAAAGACAGCCATCCAAAACCTTATGATGTGCGTTGAAAAGGCAGGTCTAAAGATGGTAGGAAACCCTATTTTATCATTATTGGCGGGAGCAGAGGCTGTCCTTTCTCCTGATGAGAAGCATCTCGGCGTAGCCTTGATTGATATTGGTGGAGGAACAACGGATATGGCTATATTCATAGAGGGAAATCTTCATCATTTACATACCATTTCTATTGGAGGAACGAATATCACAAAGGATATCTCAATTGTTCTTAAAACATCCTTTGAGAATGCAGAGAGGATAAAAAGGGAAAGGGGGTGTTGTTTTTCTTCCCTTATTTCTGAAAATGAGGAAATAGCCCTCCAGCCCCTTGGAGGACAAAAAGAGCAAACCATTCCAAGGCATGTTCTATCTGAGGTAATCCAATCAAGGATGGAAGAAATGTTCTCTATGTTGGATAAGGAGATTACAAGGTTTAAACCAAGGATAAATGCGGGCATTGTCTTAATAGGCGGAGGAGCAATGATGGAAGGGTCTATTGAGCTTGCAAAACAAGTATTCAATCTTCCCGTAAGGATTGGTATTCCTCAAAACATAGGTGGTCTGGTTGATGCTGTATCTACGCCATTCTATGCTGCATCGGTTGGTCTTGTTATGCTTTCTGCAAAGGAGCATCATAAAAAAGGGACAAAAAAGGCATCAATATCTCTCCCCTGGTGGAAGAGGGCAAAGGATTTTTTTAGGATATGAAAAAAAGTCAAAACTTAAGAACCAAAACTCAAAACTACAACTTGAAATTCAAAATTATCTTTTTCTTTTTATTATCCACAGGCATTGGCTTTTGTGATATTGGGCTTATTAAGATAGATGGTGTTATTAACCCAATAACCGCAAGGTTTGTTAAGAATAGCTTAAAAAAGGCAGAACAGAAAAACCTTTCTTTGCTTATTATAAAGATTGATACACCAGGTGGCCTTGTTACATCTACCCATGAGATTGTAAAGGAGCTTTTAAACTCAAAAATCCCTGTTTGTTCCTATATCTTTCCAAAGGGAGCAAGGGCTGCCTCTGCGGGTGTATTTATCTGCCTTGCCTCCGATATTGTTGCTATGGCACCATCTACCCATATTGGTGCAGCACACCCTGTCTCAATGGGAGAGGGAATGTCAGAGAAAATTGAAGAAAAGATTTTAAATGACCTTGTTGCAGAGATAAAGGGGATAGCAAGAGAGAGAAAGAGAAACATAGAATGGGCAGAAAAGGCGGTTAGGGAGAGTAAGTCAATAACCGAAGAAGAGGCTGTCAAGCTTAATATTTGCGACATTATTGCTCCTTCTCTAGATTCTCTGCTCACTAAACTTAATGGAAGGATAGTAACAAGGGATGATGAAAAGATTGTCCTTCACACAAAAAATAAAAAAATAGATGAGATAAAGATGAGTTTTAGGGAAAAATTCCTCCATTCTTTGGCTGAACCAAATATTGCCTACATTTTCTTAATCCTTGGAATATATGGCTTAATCTATGAATTTGCCTCACCGGGTGTTGGTTTGGGTGCTGTTTTGGGAAGCATATTTTTAATTATGGCATTCTTTGGGCTTTCAAACCTATCTATCAACCTTGCCGGTCTTCTTCTTATCCTCTTGGGTTTTATTTTGCTGATTGCCGAGATAAAGGCACAAACCCCTGGGGTATTCCTTTTGGGTGGCGGCGTAGCCTTAACACTAGGCTCATTTATGCTCATTGATTCCTCATTTTCCCCTGAGGTCGTCATTTCACACTCTCTTATCCTCTCTATTAGCATAACAACGGTTCTCTTGTTTTTTATATTGATAACCTTAGGTATTAAGGCACAATTTAGAAAGGTAAAAACAGGCTCAAAAGGGATGATTGGAAATAGGGGAAGGGCAACAACCCAAATTCAAAAAGAGGGGATGGTCTTTGTTGATGGTGAGCTATGGAAAGCAAGATCAGACGAAGACATAGAAAAGGATACTGAGATAGAGGTTGTTGCTATTGAGGGCTTAGTTCTTAAGGTAAAGAAAGCTTAAGTTTTAAATGTACTACCAAGATAAGATAAAATCCCTAAAAAGTATTTTCGCAAAAGAAGATCTTTTTTTAGAAGGGGATTTTTTGGTAGTAGATAATGCGA
>JBFMED010000141.1:0-14276 GCA_040753475.1 bacterium | reverse complement strand
TGTTGATGTTATCCTTGATGGAGGAAGGGCAAATTTGGGGATACCATCAACCATTGTTGATATGACAGAAAAACCAAAAATATTAAGAAAAGGAGCAATACATCAGGAGGTTTTGAAATGGATAGAGGGGTTATAAGATACATTGCAGATCTTTCCAATATTTCTCTTGCACCCGATGAGGAGGAAATGTTAACAAAGGAATTGACAAGAATTATTGAATACATTTCAAAGATCAACGAGGTTTTAGAAGATGTCCTGCCTCCTTTAGAACAAAGAGAAACATTGATGAGACCTGATGAGGTAAAACCAGGCCTTTCGTCCATTTTAGGCATTTCAAAATACATTGAGGATAACCAATTCAAAGTTCCAAAGGTGATAAGGTAATTCCGATTTCTCTTTACAAATCTTAAATTCATCCAATATAATTTTAAAATGGAAACTAAAGAGATTGCAAAAAGGGCAAGAGCCGCATCTTATAAGCTTCTTTCTCTTTCATCAAAAGAAAAGGATAGCATTCTTCTTAAAATAGCCTCTGTATTTTCCGAAAAAAAAGAAGATTTGTTGAAGGAGAATGAGAGGGACTTGGAATATGGAAAGCAAATTGGGCTTTCTAATGCCTTGATGGACAGGCTTTTGCTTAATGAAAAGAGAATAAGCGATATTGCCTCTGGAATCAAGGCGGTTGCTTTGCTTCCTGATCCTGTTTTTGAAATTTATGATATGACAAGAAGACCCAATGGAATGCTGGTTGGAAAAATGAGACACCCTTTGGGTGTAATTGGAATAATCTATGAGGCAAGGCCAAATGTTACACTAGATGCATTCTCTTTATGCTTTAAATCTTCTAATTCTGTAATTTTAAAGGGTGGATCTGAGGCTTTGAATTCCAATAAATTCATTGTTAAGGTAATAAAGGATGTTTTGTCAGAGTCTAATTTAGGAGATGCAATAGGCTTTGTTGAGGAGAGGGAGGGGGTTAAAGAATTGGCATCCCTTAAAGAATATATAGATTGCATTATATTGCGGGGAGGAAAAAGGCTTATAAGCGAGATTGGAGAGGGAGCAAAGGTTCCTATAATTAGCCATGGAGAGGGCATTTGTCATACCTATATTGATAATGAGGCAGACCTTAAAATGGCAGAAGAGATAGCCTATAATGCCAAAGTCCAGAGACCAGGGGTTTGTAATGCAATGGAGACATTGCTTGTTCACTCTGATATTGCAAGAGATATTCTACCAAATTTAATAAAAAAGTTGAAAGATGCAGGATGTGAGATAAGGGGTGACGAGAGGGTAGGGGAGATTGTCAAAGATATTATCCCAGCTACAGAAGAAGATTGGAAAACAGAATATTTAAGCCTTATTCTTTCCATTAAAATTATTGATTCTTTGGATGAGGCAATTTCCCATATAAATCATTATGGCTCGCACCATTCTGACTCCATTGTAACAAATTCTTATAGTAAAGCTTTAAGATTTCTTAAAGAAATTGATTCTGCTAGTGTCTATGTAAATGTTTCAACCAGGTTCACCGATGGATTTGAATTTGGTATGGGTGCTGAAATCGGCACATCAACCCAGAAGCTTCATGCCAGAGGTCCAATGGGGCTAAAAGAGCTTACATCTTCAAAATTCATCATTTTAGGAGAGGGTCAGATTAGAAAATAAAATTCTTTGGCAGAATGAAGTCAAATGAAAACACTCTCACCCGATACGCAACCTGAGGCAGAAAGGGTATTAATTGAATTATTGCGAAAGGCACCTGCCTGGCGAAAAATAGAAATGGTTAGTCAAATAACCACTACCTGTCGAGAATTGGCGTTAATTGGTCTTAGAAGACGGTATCCTGAAGCAAATGATGATGAGCTTAAAAAACGGCTGGCAGCATTAGTGCTTCCTCGAGAAATAGTCATTCGTGCCTATAACTGGAATCCTGAAAAGGAGGGTTATTAATGCTATTAGAGCCGACATTTGTTGCGTTAAAAGTTGTCGAAGTCTTTGAGAAATTGGATATCCCATATTTTATTGGTGGCTCTTTGGCAAGTGCAATATATGGTGTGGTTCGTGCAACCAATGATGTTGATATAGTGGCTGATTTAAAGATGGAGCATATTCTCCCATTAAAAGAAGCACTTCAAGATGAATTTTATATTGATGAAGAGATGATAAAGGGAGCTATTAAAAGGAAAAGCTCATTTAATCTTATCTACTTAGAATGGATGTTTAAGATAGATATTTTTGTCTTTGATTGTCATCCTTATACCCAAGAACAACTTAGGCGACGATACAAAGAGATAGTAATCCGCAATCCTGAACAAACTGCCTATATCTCTACACCTGAAGATACTATCTTAAGTAAATTGCAATGGTATAAAAGGGGTGGCGAGGTATCGGATAGACAGTGGAGTGATGTATTAGGGGTATTGAAGGTGCAGGGGAGGCGATTGGATATGAAATATCTTCTCTATTGGGCAGATAAATTGAATTTAAAGCATTTGTTGAAGAAAAGTCTGGAGGAAGCTGGAATAAAGGGATAAAATTATGAAGATTGGAATAATGGGTGGGGTATTTGATCCCATTCATTTTGGGCATTTACAAGCCGCAGAGATAGTTAAAGAAGAACTTGCCCTTGAGAGGGTTTTATTTGTCCCATCAGGCATTCCTCCCCATAAGCCAAAACCAATTGCAAGTAAAGAAGATAGACTTAAAATGTTAAAGTTTTCCTTGAAAAATAATAAGCAATTTATTCCCGTAGACCTTGAAATTAAAAAAAGTGGGCATTCATATACAATAGATACAATTAGAGAGATAAAGGCTATTTATGGTGATGAAAACGATTATTATTTTATCATTGGAAGCGATACGCTCCCCGAGCTTTGTAAGTGGAAGGATATAGAAAAGCTCTTTGGGATGATAAAATTTGTTGCAGTAACAAGAGAGGGTTTTAAAATCAGAAGAGAGAAGAGAGAAGAGAGAAGAGAGAATATAATTTTGCTTATGTTTCCAACATTGGCTGTTTCATCAAGCTTTATAAGGGAGAGGATAAAAAAGGGGCTTTCTATAAAATATTTGCTTCCCGATGATGTGGAAAGGTATATTCAAGAAAAGGGACTTTATAGCTTCTAGATTTTTTTATTTGCCTTTTTTTTTAATATATTATATAATACGCTTGTGTATTCTAGTGATAAGATTCGTAACATTGCCCTTATCTCCCATAGAGGTGCAGGGAAGACATCTTTATCGGAAGCCCTTTTATTTAAAGCAGGAAAAATAGATAGGCTTGGTTCGGTTGATTTAGGAACAAGCTTTTTTGATTATGGCGAAGAAGAAAGAAAAAGAAAGACAACCATATCATCAAATATAGGATTTTTTGAATACAAGGGGTATAAAATAAACATTATTGACACCCCTGGCTATTTTGATTTTATCGGTGAGGTAAAAGCAGGGCTAAGGGCGGTTGAGGGTGCTGTTCTTCTTATAGATGCTGAAGCAGGTGTTCAGGTGGGAACAGAGAATGTTGGAAAAATTGCAGCAGAATATAACCTTCCCCTCCTTATTTTTATCAATAAGCTTGACAAGGAGAATGCCAATTTTAATAAAACAATTGAGGAAATAAGAAAAAAGCTCTCCCCTTCTTCTGCTTGTCTATTCATTCCAGATGGTGTAGGAGCTGATTTTTCATCAATAAAGGATGTTTTAAAAGAGGATTGCCCTGAAAAAGAGAGGCTTCTTGAGGCAATATCTGAAACAGATGATCAACTCCTTGAGAAATATCTGGATAAGGGTGAACTTTCATCTTCCGAGATTATGGATGGACTTACATCTGGGATTAGAGAAAGAAAAATATTCCCTATTCTTTGCGGCTCATCTTTAAAAGAAATAGGGATAACAGAGCTACTTGATGCCATTGTTTCATTTATTCCGGCCTATCACAAAACCATAGCATTAAATTCAGAAAACAAGGAGGTATTGGTGAACAAGGATAGCCCATTCTCTGGCTTTGTCTTTAAGGTAATCTCAGACCCCCATGTAGGTGAGCTTACATTTGTTAAGGTTTTATCCTCTAAGATGGAACAGGGATGCGAGGTTTATAATTCAAGACAAAATCACAAGGAAAAATTGGGTCACCTTATGTTTGTTTGCGGAAAGGCAAGGGAGGATATATCGGGAATTCCTGCGGGTGATATAGGCGTTGCGGTTAAGCTTAAAGGGGTGAAAATCTCTGATACCCTATGTGACCCAAGGTCTTTGATAACATTTCCCGAGATTAAATTTCCCGAGCAGAGTATATCGCTTGCCATAAACCCAAAGACAAAGCAAGATCAGGAGAGGGTAAGCAATGGCTTACACAAACTCTCTGAAGAAGACCCAACATTTACATCCCATTATGATGTTGAGCTTTCCCAAACAATCATCTCTGGTATGGGTGAGCTTCACCTTGAGATTATGCTGGATAAATTAAAGCACAGGTTCTCTGTAGAGGTTAATGTAGAAAAACCAAGGATTCCATATCGGGAATCAATAAAAATAAGGGCATCGGGAGAGGGAAAATACAAGAGGCAAACCGGTGGCAGGGGTCAATATGGACATAGCCTTATCCACATAGAGCCACTCCCTCTAAATAGCGAAGAGCCATTCGTCTTTGAAAATAAAATCTTTGGTGGAGCAATCCCTGCAAAGTATATCCCTCCGGTTGAAAAGGGTGTAAAGGAGGCAATGGATAAAGGAATTTTAGCAGGATACCCGGTAAAATGGGTAAAGGTTATCCTCTATGATGGCTCATTCCACGAGGTTGATTCATCTGATATTGCCTTCCAGCTTGCCGGTTCATTTGCCTTTAAGGATGCATTTTCCAAGGCAAGTGCCTATTTTCTTGAGCCTATTATGGAGGTTGATGTCTATAGCCCAGAGGAATATACAGGCGATATAGTCTCTGACCTGAATGGAAGGAGGGGAAGGATATCAGGGATTGAAGGGGAGCATATCCAGGTATTTGTTCCCCAGGCTGAAATGTATAAATATTCCACAAGCTTAAGGTCACAGACGCAAGGAAGGGCAAGCTATACAATGAGATTTTCCCACTATGAAGAGGTTCCAAGCCATATAAGTAGCAAGATTATAGAAGAAAAGAAGGAGAAAACAAAATCTTAAAATTATACAATTGCCTTTGCAAGCTCAAGGTCAAATGGTGTGGTAATTTTAATATTTTTCTCATCCCCTCCGACAATTTTTACCTTAAACCCTGCCTTTTCAACAAGGCTTGCACAATCCGTTCCATAAAATCCAGATTTAGCACAAGCTTTATAGGAGGATAAAATTATATCTTTTTTAAAACCCTGTGGTGTCTGAATAAGCCATAAATTTTCCCTGTTTATGGTATTTAAAACCCAGCCATCCTTTACCATTTTTACCGTTGAGCTACTTTTAATGCCAGGAACAGCCGCTCCATCATCTTTTGCAGAAGAAATAACCCGCTCTATTAAATCTTTACTTACAAATGGCCTCGCACCATCGTGGATAAGGACAATCTCTGTCTCTTTATCCAACATCTTTAGCCCATTATAAACAGAATCCTGTCTTTTTTCTCCGCCAATGGCTATCTTTTTTATCCCAAAGACATTGTTTTCCCTCCACCAATTGAGCCTTTTTTCAGAGACAACAAGGATAATAGATGAAACAGCCTTTAACATCGCCTCTATTGTATAGAATATAAGGGGTTTTCCCTTTAATGAAAAATATAATTTATCCGTTTTTGTTCTGCTAGACCTTCCTGCTGATACAATTATTGCCTCTGTCATTTTTTAAGGATTCTTTAGAGACTTGATTATCATCCTTATTCCTTCATAAAACCCGGCAATTATCCCAAGTAGTAAAAAGATAATAGTAAAAAGGGGCGATGTTTTAAGGAATTTATCAAGATAATAGCCTATTCCAAGACCAATAAAACAAGATGCAACCATTACCCATCCAATTCCAGAGATCACCGCAATTCTTTTAGCAAGGCCTTTGTTTATCATCATAGGTTTTAAAATTATACAACCTTTTTTATCTTTCCAACAATAAAAATTGTAACTGTTCAGGTCTAATAGTCACAAGAAAAGTAAACTCCGTTAGAATTTCACACCGGAGCATTATACGCCGGTGTGAAAAAAGAGGATATCTTTATTGCACCCCGTGTTTCTTCACCCCGTTAGATAATCCTATATAGTTTTGCAATCTTCTTAATATATGTCCATATCTAACGGGGCAAGCGGGGCATTCTAACGGAGTAAATAAACTTTTTAACAATGAACAAAAAGAATATTGACACAAAACAATAACTTTGGCTATACTATAATCAAAATAAATATAGGAGGACAAAATGCCAGTTATTGCTATTCCAAGAATATTAAGAGAAAAATTAGGGGAAGAAATTGTTGATTCCCTGATTGAGTTGTTTAACAAATCAGAGGAAAGGGTAAAAGAGGATGTTTTTACCCTATCAGCAGAGAAGTTTGAAAGAAGACTTTCTCAGGAGATTAGTGGAGTAAGGTCTGACCTTGCCATCCTTGAGGGAAAGTTTGAAACAAGAATTACTCAAGAAACCTCAAAGCTTGACAAAAGGATAACAGAAGAAGTTTCTATGCTTGAAGTCAAACTTGACAAAAGAATAACCGAGGAAACTTCAAAGCTTAGGGTTGAACTCAAAGAGGAAACCTCAAAGCTTGACAAAAGGATAACCGAGGAGGTTTCAAAGGTTAATGAGAGAATCACAGAACAAGTCTCAAAACTTAGGGTTGAAATAAAAAGTAATTACGCCAGCACAATAAGATGGATGTTTATCTTCTATCTCGGTCAGGTCGCCTCAATCATAGGCGTTTTATTTGCCTTTTTTAAAAGATAAAAAGAAAAGGTAACTATTCAGGTCTAAAGGTGTAAATACTTTTCCATTTTCCCTTACTTACACCTGAACACATACAAAATACCAAAAAATGAGAATAAGCAAAGAAGAGGCAATTAAGCTATTTTCTCTTGATATATTCTCCTTAGGAAAAATGGCAGATGGGCTCCGAAAAAAATTTCATCCAGATTATGTAACCTTTGTTATTGATAGAAACATTACATTTACCAATATCTGCATAGCAAAATGCAGATTTTGTGCCTTCTTTGCCAAGAAAAAAAACGATGGGTTTCTCTTGTCTCTTGATGAAATTCTAAAAAAGGTAGAAGGGCTTGTTGCGATTGGAGGAACCCAGGTTATGCTTCAAGGTGGTCTTAATCCAGAGCTTTCCCTTTCCTGGTATTGCAACCTCCTTTCCTCTATTAAAAAAAGGTTTAATGTCTGGCTTCATTCTTTATCTCCCGCTGAGATTGTCTTCCTTTCAAAAAAAGAGGGTATTTCTATAAAAGATGTGCTTATTTCCTTAAAATCCGCAGGGCTTGATTCTTTACCTGGAGCAGCCGAGATTTTAGTTGACAGGGTAAGAAAGATTATAAGCCCGCATAAACTTACAACAGATGAATGGCTTAAGGTAATGGAAGAAGCCCATTCTATTGGAATGCATACAACAGCCACAATGACATTTGGAATTTGTGAGACAATAGAGGAGCGTATTGAGCATCTTATAAAAATAAGAATCCTTCAGGATAAAACAGGTGGATTTAAGGCTTTTATCCCCTGGACATTCTCTCCAAAGCATACAAGGCTTTCAAGGATAAAACAGAGAGGGGCGATTGACTACCTAAAAACATTAGCAATTTCAAGGATATTCCTTGATAACATCCCGAATATCCATTCAGGATGGGTAACCGAGGGGCTAGGCATTGCTCAAATTGCCCTATTCTTTGGAGCAAATGATCTGGGAGGAATTCTCATTGATGAAGAGGTTATAAAGGCAACAGGCATAGAGCACCATTTAAATATAGAGAAAATGGTTAATCTTATAAAGGGTGCAGGAAAAATCCCAGCTCAAAGGGATTCAAGGTATAATATTTTGTATGTGTTTGGGTAAACTTAATTTTACATTTTCAAAGGCGACATTTTCGCTTTGGCGTTAAGTGCGACATTTTCGCTTTGGTTTAACAGCGATTTTAAAAAATAGTAGACAAGGTTGATTGTAGTTTGTATAATTTATCAAAAAGAGGGGGTGATTGGTTTCGACAGGGGCTATCAGAGGAAGGGTTGCCAGTAAAGTTTGTCTATTCTTCTTACAAAAATAGACAAAACAATAAGCGCCAACTACGATTTGGCACTTGCTGCTTAAAAGTAGCAACATTCTTTCTAACCCCGCCTCTTGGGTTTTAAAGGATGGCGGCAAAAGGGGCTAGTTTTTTCAATCTTGCTTGAGAATTGAAAAAATGAAATAAAATTAAGCTACATCTTTGAATATCCTGTCTATAGGAGATTTAAAGAGAGAGAACAAAATATAGACTATGCTGGTAGATACCTTTTTGACGATACCTTTGGACGTGGGTTCAAATCCCGCCACCTCCAGTAAGATTTATGATTTAGCCTTAATTGTTTTTAAATCTTAAATCCTAAATTTTAAATCCTAAATATTAAATGGAAAAGTTAAATATTGCAGAATTGCAGGCATTGGATATTCAGGAGCTTTCTGAAAGGGCTCATTCTCTAAATATAGATGTATCCTCAAGGATAAAAAAACAAGATCTTATCTTTGCCATCCTTCAAGCACAAATAGAAAAAGAAGGCCTATTGTTTGGTCAAGGTGTATTAGAGATCCTTTCAGATGGATATGGATTTTTGCGTTCTCCGAATTATAACTACCTTCCAAGCCCTGATGATATATATATTTCACCGTCGCAGATAAAAAGATTTAGCCTATTAACCGGCGATACCGTATCAGGCCAGATAAGACCTCCAAAGGATAATGAGAAATTCTTTGCCCTCCTTAAGATAGAGGCGGTGAATTTTGAAGACCCGGAAAAGGCAAGGAATCGCATATTTTTTGATAACCTTACACCATTATATCCCCATAAAAAGATAAATCTGGAAAGGGATAGTGATATTTCTATGAGGATTATGGACTTATTTACACCCATTGGAAAGGGGCAAAGGGGTCTTATTGTTGCAGCGCCGAGAACAGGAAAAACAACCATATTACAGAAGATTGCAAATTCAATAACAACAAATCACCCTGAAATAAAGCTGATTGTTTTGCTTATAGATGAAAGACCAGAAGAGGTTACAGATATGGAGAGAAATGTTAAGGGAACGGTTATATCCTCTACATTTGATGAGCCTCCAGAGAGGCATATTCAGGTGGCTGATATGGTTATTGAGAAGTCAAAAAGGCTGGTTGAGCAGGGATATGATGTGGTTGTTCTCCTTGATTCATTAACCAGGCTTGCCAGGGCACATAATCTTCTTGCCCCTCAGACAGGAAGGGTTTTATCGGGTGGCATAGAATCTACATCACTCTATAAACCAAAGAGATTTTTGGGAGCAGCAAGGCAAATTGAAAATGGCGGTTCTCTAACCATTATTGCAACATCCATTGTAGAGACAGGCTCCAGGATGGATGATATCATCTTTGAGGAATTCAAAGGAACGGGGAATATGGAGGTGAACCTTGACAGGTCTATTTCTGATAAGAGGATATTTCCCGCCATAAACCTTAACAGATCAGGGACAAGGAAGGAAGAGCTTTTATTGACACAAGATGAGCTTTCAAGGGTTTGGTTATTAAGAAAGGCATTAAGCACAATGAGCCCAGCTGAGATGATTGAGCTTCTTATAGAAAAGATGAAATTTACAAAGACAAACAAGGAATTCCTTGATATGATAAATAAGATAACTTAAAAAGATTTAGGATTTAGAAATTTAAGATTTATGATTTATTTAGCATTTTTGGATTTATGATTAAAATCTTACATCTTAAATCTTACATCTTAAATTCATTTTATGGAGATTTAATGCGTTAACTATAGCTTATGATTGGTGCAATTATTACATTTTTATATATTCTCATTTCCCTTCTTCTTGTTTTTATTATCCTTATTCAGGCTGGAAGGGGAGGAGGGATAGCAGCGGCATTTGGTGGAGCCACGGTTGAAAATATATTTGGCTCAACCAGAGGAAATGTCTTAACCAGGGCAACCGCTATATTAGCTGTATTGTTTATGATATTTTCTATAATCCTTGTAAGGATAGGGCCAGGAAGCCTTATAAAATCAAAGGGTGCTCCAAAGGGAGAAAGGCCTGGGGTTGTTCAGCCAGCCCAGCCACCAGAACAACCCAAGTAATGAAAAAAGCCATTTTCCTTTTCCTTTTTCCAGGTATTGCCTTTTGTCCTTTAGGAAATACCCTTTATCTTTCCACCACCTCTGATCCAAAGACATTTAATCTTATTATTTCTAATGAAACATCAACCTCTGAGGCATTGGCATTTCTCTTTGAAGGCTTAACCGAAAGGGACGGAATAACAACCGAGATTAAGCCCTTACTTGCCAAATCCTGGAAATATAGCCCTGACGGAAAAAGGTGGACATTTTATTTAAGGGATGATGTCCTTTGGTCTGACGGCATTCCCTTTACTGCCGATGATGTTATCTTTACCTATAATTCTCTTATCTATAATGATTTGATTCCAACCTCAACCAGGGATGTAATGACTATAGATGGAAAGAGGCTAATTGTAAGAAAGCTTGGAACATACACCGTAGAATTTATCCTTCCCAAACCATTTGCTCCCCTCCTTCATCAACTTGGTTATCCTATCCTCCCCAAGCATATTTTAAAAAAATATGTTGACAGCAAAACATTTACCTCAGCTTGGGGTGTAAATACAAGACCAAAGGAGATTGTAGGAACCGGCCCATTTATAATGAAAGAATATAAGCCAGGTGAGAGGATTACATATATCAGAAACCCAAATTATTGGAAAAAGGATAAGGATGGAAATTCCCTTCCATACATAGGAAGAATTATTACATTTATTGTTCCAGATAGGGAGGCTCAGCTTGCCAGCTTCAAGGCAGGCGAGATAGATGTTCTCTCTGTGATGGGAAAGGATTTTGCAAATCTTAAGGAGGGAGAAAAGGAGGGAAATTATACCCTATACAATTGTGGTCCTGCCTTTGGAACAACATTCGTTGCATTCAATCAGAGCCTTATTTATCAAAAAAAACCTTGGTTTTCAAATCCCTCATTTAGAAGGGCAATTGCCTATTGTATAGACAAAAAGACAATTATTAACAATTGTTTATCAGGCCTTGGCTTTCCTCAAGATTCTGCTATGGAGGAAGCTGCTGGTTTCTTTTATAATCCAAATGTTATTAAATATGAATACAACTTAAAGAAGGCAAGGAAAATCCTTGATGAAATAGGGTTTATTGATAGAAACAAGGATGGAATAAGGGAGGACAAAATGGGAAATCCCATAAAATTTACCCTCTTAACCAATGCCGAGAATACCCAGAGAAAGGATATTGGAGCAATTATTACCAAAGATTTAAGGGATATTGGCTTGGGTGTTAGCTTTGCTCCCATTGATTTTAATAAGCTAGTTGAGATGCTTACGCAATCACACAATTGGGATGCCGTCTTAATTGGCTTTACCGGCGGCGTTGAGCCACATTCGGGAAAGAATGTTTGGGAATCTACAGGGCAATTACACCTTTGGAATCCAGAGCCAGTTGATGCGAAAAACAAGGCAGTTTGGAAGGCTTCTCTTTCTTCCTGGGAAAAGGAAATTGATGAGATATTTAATAAAGGCTGTCAGGAGCTTGACCATAAAAAGAGAAAGCTATTGTATGACAAATGGCAGTATATCGTTTCAAAAAACCTTCCCCTAATCTATACCGTAAACCCAGCAAGTCTACATTGTGTAAGGAATAGGCTTTTGAATATCCATCCTACAGCATATGGCGGTGTCCTACATAACCTTGAGAAAATAAGGCTTAAGGAAAAGAGGTAAAGATTATTCGTATATGTCTAGCTAGGTGAGAATAAAATGGGAAATAGGCACAAAGGCACTTAAGGCACAAAGGCACAGAGTTTATTTGTTACTTGCTTTCTTTGTGCCTTTGTCCCTTTGTTCCTTTGTGCCTGTTTACGTCCCTTTGTGCCTAGCTATACAGCTAAACAACGGCTATGGTAATTTGGTTAAAAGAGAAGCTAAACACGTACGATTATTCTAATGAAAGCAGCTAATTGACAAAATATATCTCTTAAGGTTATATTTATTTAATGAAAATAGGGGTCATTTCTGATTCCCACAAGAACCTTTTGTATTTAAGAAAAGCATTAGAGCTTCTTTTAAAAGAAGATGTCTCCCTCTTTATCCATCTTGGCGATGATTATTCTGACACAAAGATACTTGATGAATACCCTATAACAAACATTAAAGTTCCCGGGGTATTTGATCCTGAATATAAAGAGAGGGATATAAAAAATAGGAGAATTGAAAAAATATCTGGGTTTTATTTCTTAATCTCGCATACAAAAACCTCGCATAGAAATGACCAAAGTGAAGACCTTATTCCAGAAGATATAATTAACAATAGAGAGGTTGATGTTGTTTTGTTTGGACACACCCATCTTTATGAAATAAAGAAGGAAAACGAAATTATCTTTTTTAATCCAGGGCACCTCCAGGAAATAGATGCAAAGGGAAGAAGCGCAACTTATGGAATTTGTGAGATAAATGATGAAATTATATTCTCTATTCATTCCCTTGATGGAAATTGCCTTCTCAAAGAAAGTTTCCCCAAATGCAAAAGAGGATAGTAATCCTCAATCAAAAGGGAGGGGTTGGAAAGACAACAACAGCGGTTAATCTTTCCACATCTTTAGCCTTATTAAAGAAAAAGGTTTTGCTTATTGATATTGACCCACAAGGCAATTCAACATCATCCTTCGGGATTAACAAAAGAAGGGTAAGCCCAAATATCTATGATGTCCTCCTTGAAAATGAAAAAATAGAGAATACAATTTTGCCTACCGGAATAGAAAACCTCTCTCTTGTTCCCTCAAATATATCTTTAGCAGGAGCAAGGATTGAGCTTGTCAATCTTTCTAATAGGGAAAAAAGGCTTAAAACCGCTATTGAAGGGCTTTCTGACTATGATTATATATTTATTGACCCTCCGCCATCTTTAGGGATTCTCACTTTAAATGGGCTTGTTGCCTCTTATTCCATTATCATTCCCATTATGATTTCATATTATGGCTTAGAGGGGCTGGTTGAGCTTCTTGAGATGATAAAGAAGGTAAAAAAAAGTTTTAATCCAGATTTTTCTATTGAGGGTGTTTTAATGACAATGTTTAATCCAAGGACAAGGCTTTCCCATGAAATCTTTGAAGAGGTAAAAAAACATTTTAAGGACAAGCTTTACAAAACCGTCATTCCTAACAATATAAGGCTTGCTGAGGCTCCATCCTATGGAAAGCCTGCTATTTTATATGACAAGGCATCAAAGGGTGCGATAAGCTATTTTGAGCTTGCAAAGGAGATAATAGAGCAAAACAAATAGTTTTAAGAATCTAAAGTATGTGTTTAAGCTAATTGTAAGATGGATTTATCAGTGTTAATCTATAGTGTATCTGTGGTTTCTTATGTCTGTGGTTCCTTATGTCTGAATTGCAATTGAATGGTATATTATCTTTTTTAAGATGTTTTTATTATCTTTATCCTCCTTAAATGGGAAGAATCCTTCCGAATCCCTAATCCCCAATCCCCAATCCCGAAATTTCTTTATTTGTTTTCTTTCGTCTTGGGTTTATCCTTCACCCACCACTTCCAGACAATCTACCTTGTTCCGGCAAGTATATTCTTTATCCTGGCTGTTTCTTGGAAGAATAGAAAGAAAATCCACATTCCACATTCCACATTCCAACATCCTTTATTCTGTAAGATATGATATTCCAAACATTGAGGATTACTATATCCCCCCGTTTATTATCTTCTCCATTTTTATCGGGATTGGCCTTTTTCTTATAAAAAGGTTTTCTATTTTGCTTTATTTCTCCTTTCTTTTTATCCTTCTTCCGATAAGCAAAAATTATAATTATAACAACAGGGTCTCTTATTACCTTTTCTCTTTCTATACCAAAAAGTAATTCCTTTTCGGTTTTAGCTAAAGAAAAATATCAAAAATGCCGATAAAATATAAGGGATTTTTAGAAAAAGAAAAAAGGGAATTACTAATAGGAAGAAGCAAGAAGAGTTTCTAAAGAAATATGAAGAAATTAGAGAAAATATTGTAAAATTCTTTAATAGCTTTGATGCATATGGAGGAGAGTTAGAATCCTTACTTACAGAAAAGTTTCAATT
>JBFMED010000140.1:0-5275 GCA_040753475.1 bacterium | reverse complement strand
CCAAAGACAGCAATGTCTCCCTTGAGGTCTACAACATCCTTGGGCAAAAGGTTCGAACCATAGAAATAGGACAAAAAAGGGCTGGCTCATATACCCAAAAAGAGAGGGCAATATTCTTTGACCTAAAAAATAATTCTGGACAAAACCTTTCAAAAGGATTATACTTTTACAAAATAAAGGGAGGGGACTTCTCTGCCATAAAATCTATGGTGGTAAGGTGAAAAATACAAAAGTAAACTCCGTTAGAATTTCACACGGGGCATTATACGCCGGTGTGAAAAAAGAGGATATCTTTATTGCACCCCGTGTTTCCACACGGGGCATTCTAACGGAGTAAAAATTGAGGTAAGGATTTAATAAAATGCAGAAGAGAGAATTAAAAAATCCCGAATCCCGAGATACGAAGTATCGCAAAGCCATTCCGAATCCCGAAATCCGAATTATTTTATTTGGACCGCCGGGTGCAGGAAAGGGAACAGTGGCAAAGAGGCTGGTTGAAAGGTTTAAAATACCCCAGATTTCAACGGGTGATATGTTAAGGGATGCTGTATCCCATAAGACAGAAATGGGCCTTGCTGCAGAGGACTATATGAAAAAAGGAGAGCTTGTTCCAGATAATATAATTATTGGGATAATAAACGAGAGGATAAAAAACAAGGATTGTGAGCAAGGCTTTATCCTTGATGGATTTCCAAGGACAATAAACCAAGCAAAAACATTAGAAGAAGCTGGAATAAAAATAGATAGGGTTATTAAATTGGATGTAGATTCTGAAACAATTATTAAAAGGAATACAGGAAGGAGGATATGCAAGGATTGTGGGGCAATATATCATATAAAAAATCATCCTCCCAAGAAGGATGAGATATGCGATAAGTGCCAAGGAGATCTTTACCAGAGGGAGGATGATTGTGAGGAACATATAAGGCACAGGATAGATGTCTATTTTAAGCAGACAATGCCCCTTCTGGATTTCTATGAAAAAATGGGTATTTTGGCCTCTATAAATGGATGTGGAGCCGAAAACGAGATTTTTGATAGGCTATTAAATGTGTTAAAATGAGTATGTGTTTAGCTAGGTGAGAATAAAATGGGAAATAGGCACAAAGGAACAAAGGGACAAAGGCACAGAGTTTATTTGTTACTTGCTTTCTTTGTGCCTTTGTCCCTTTGTGCCTAGCTATAGGGTAGCTAAACATATACGATTTATTTACTTTGTGCCTAAATATAAAACAGCTAAACACATACTAAAATGATAATACTTAAATCCAAAGAAGAGATAGGGAGGATAAAAATAGCAGGAGAAATAATTAAAAATACATTTTTGAAGCTTTCCGGGATGATAAAGCCAGGGATTACAACATTTTATTTAAATAATATAGCTCATAATTTGATAATAAAGGAGGGTGGAAGGCCTGCATTCCTTGGTTATCGTGGATTTCCCTGTTCTATATGCACATCCATAAATGAGGAGGTAATTCACGGCATACCTAGCAAAAGAGTTCTTAAAAATGGTGACCTGTTAAAGGTAGATATTGGTGTATTTTATAAGGGATATTGTGCAGATGCAGCAAGGACATATGCTATTGGCGATATATCTCCTTTATGTTCTAAGCTAAAAGATGTGGCATGTGAGGCATTTAAAAGGGCTATTCCTAATTGCAAAAATGGGGGTTCTATGAGGGATATATCTCATTCAATTCAAAATTATGTTGAAGGCTTTGGTTTTTCTGTGGTAAGGGATTTTGGAGGCCATGGGATTGGAAAAGATCTTCATGAAGAGCCAGAGGTTTTAAACTATGTATCAAAAGATGATATTCCCCTTAAAGAGGGAATGGTATTTTGCATAGAGCCAATGGTAAATGAGGGGAAAAGCGATGTTTTTATACATTCTAATAAATGGACGGTAATGACAAAGGATAGAAAGCGATCAAGTCATTTTGAGGAGACGGTTGCTATTACAAACAATGGTGCCCTTATATTAACATGAAAAAAGAGGAGAAGATAATTGTAAGGGGAAAGGTTTTGGAGGTTCTTCCCAATGCAATGTTTAAGGTTAAGGTCTCTGAAAAGCATATTGTTCTAGCACATATCTCAGGAAAAATGAGGATGCATTATATAAAAATTCTTCCCGGTGATGAGGTTAATGTTGAAATCTCTCCCTATGACATTACAAGGGGGAGGGTGATTTATAGAGAATGAGTATGTGTTTATCTGTAATATTAAATTTAGGATTTATGATTTATGATTTAAGATTTAAAACACAAAAATCCAAAAAATTCCTAAATCCTAAATTTCTAAATCCTAAATTATTCTAATGAAGGTAGGTAGTTCGGTAAAAAAAATCTGCGAAAAGTGCAAGATTATAAAGAGAAAGGGAAGGGTAAGGGTGATTTGCCCAAATCCCAAGCATAAACAAAGACAGGGTTAATGGCTGACCTAATATTGCGGGCATTCCTTGCCCACATTGTCTCTGATGTTCTGCTTCAGCCCGACCTTCTTTCAAAGAAAAAGAAAAGTGCAAGGATATGGCTTATTCTTCATGGGATAATTACCTTTATAGCCTTGCTTTTCTTTGGCTGGGGTATATCTCCTTGTTTAAAATGGATCTTATTCTCCATTCTTACCTCAATTTCGCATTATTTTGTTGATTTTTTTAGGATTAAAAGGGGTAAAAAGGGGATACTTATAAGCATATTAGACCAGGCATTACATTTTGGCTTCATAGGTTTATTTCTCTTTCTCTTCTTTAAGTTACTACCTTAATGAATTTTAAGTTTTAAAAGAATCCTTGACAGGAAAGAAAGAAGATTGTAAAATTTTAAAATTATGCCAACAATAAATCAGTTAGTAAGGTTGGGAAGGAAAAAGATAGAGGTAAAGAAAAAGACCCGTGCCTTAAAGGAATGTCCTCAAAGAAAGGGTGTTTGCGTGAGGGTTTATACCACAACACCAAAGAAGCCAAATTCTGCCTTAAGAAAGGTAGCAAGGGTTCGGCTTACCTCGGGCTATGAGGTTACCTCCTATATCCCTGGCATTGGCCATAACCTTCAGGAACATTCGGTTGTCCTTATCCATGGTGGAAGGGTAAAAGACCTCCCTGGTGTAAGGTATCATACCATAAGGGGTATCCATGATGCTTTGGGTGTTGCCAATCGAAAAAAGGCAAGGTCAAGGTATGGAGCAAAAAAACCAAAATAAAAAATGCGAGTAAAATCATCGGTTACAAAGAGAAAGAGGCACAATAAGATACATAAGCTTACCAAGGGATATTGGGGAGCTAGAAAAAATTGGTATAAGCTTGCAAAGGAGGCAACTGTCAAAGCTGGTGTATATGCCTATACCCACCGACGCTTAAGAAAAAGACAGATGAGGCGTCTTTGGATATTGAGGATAAATATAGCTTTACGGCTTTATGGTCTTACCTATAGCAAATTTATGAATATGCTTTCAAAGAAGAAAATTGAGCTTAATAGAAAAATATTGGCTGATATGGCGATAAAGGATAAGGAAGGCTTTAAGCAACTGATTGAGAAGGTGAAAGGATGATGACAAGAAAATGGTAACCCCAGGAAATTATCCACAACCCATATGGGATACTATTAAAGAAATTATAAAAGGGGGTGCAAATGAAAGGGACTTAGAAAAATTTGAGATAGATTCAAAAAAAAAGAAAAAAGGAAAACATGGGATTGTAGAAGCATACAAAATAAATCCTGAAAATATGAGGCTTTATATATCCATAACAAGATGGCCAGAACACTGGATACTAGCCGAGTCATTAAGAGATGAAAATATCCACTTTGTATTCCGTGGAGAAATATATCACAAACCATTAGCGAAAATTCGTGGTGTATATGAAACCAAGCTAGATTCTGACAATGATGTTGATTTAAGAGATAAACTGGGTATACATAGGGTTAAAAAAGAAGAATTTGAGATAATAAAAGGAATGGAATTGCCTGTAGAGAATGGGTTAGTGATAAAAAAAGGACTAAAAGGAGTAGTGGAGAAAGAATTTCCTTTAGAAGATTATTGTATTGAGGTAGAAAGTCTGCACGAGATTGCAAAAAAAATTGGAGATGATTTTGACTTCCTTAATAAGGAAGAAATTATGAAAGAAGATGCCAAGAAAGAGAAATTATCGTAGACCACCCAGAAGGATGCCAGATCCTATATATCAAAGCCCCCTGGTTAGCCATTTCATCAATTGTATAATGAGAAGGGGTAAGAAAAGCCTGGCTGAAGCAATAGTCTATAACGCCTTTGATATTATGAAAGACAAGCTTCAAAAAGACCCTTTAGTTATATTCAAAACAGCTGTCGATAATGTCCGTCCAAGGATTGCGGTTAAACCAAGAAGGGTTGGTGGTGCAACATACCAGGTTCCCATGGCTGTTCCTGAAAATAGGAGCATATTCCTTGCCTTTAAATGGATAGTCCAAAATGCAAAGGCAAAAAAGGGAAAGCCAATGAATGAGAAGCTTGCCCTAGAGCTTATTGATGCCTCAAACAATACAGGTGCTTCGGTAAAGAAGAAACAGGATACCCACAAAATGGCAGAGGCGAACAAGGCATTTTCTCACTATCGCTGGTAATGCTTGCCTTAATCACAGGAGGAAGTAGGGGGATTGGAAGGGCAATTGCAGAAAGGCTTTCTTCAAATTATAGAATAGCAAATTTTGATCTAGAACCTCCAAAAGAGCCAGTTAAAGATGAAATTTTCTTTAAATGTGATATAACCTCATCAAGTGAAATAAAAGAGGGGATAGAAAAGATAATAAAAGAGGTAGGAACAATTGATCTTTTGGTTAATAATGCTGGAATAACAAGGGATGGGCTATTGATGAGAATGTCTGATGATGATTGGGACAGGGTTTTGGATATAAACCTTAAGGGTGCATTCCTTTGTTCCCGTGAGGTTTCAAAGATTATGATAAAGCAAAGAAGGGGAAAAATAATAAACATCTCCTCAATAATCGGAATAATGGGAAATATTGGACAAAGCAACTATGCCGCATCAAAGGGTGGGCTGATTGCCTTAACAAAGAGCTTAGCAAAAGAGCTTGCCGGAAGGAATATCACGGTAAATGCCATTGCACCAGGCTTTATAGATACAGAGATGACCCAAAAATTAAGTGATGAAATGAGAAATAAAATAATTGAAAAGATTCCCCTTAAAAGGTTTGGAAAGCCAGAAGATATTGCAAGCCTTGTTTCCTTTCTCGCCTCAGATGATGCCTCATATATCACAGGAGAGGTAATTACCATTGAC
>JBFMED010000139.1:0-11720 GCA_040753475.1 bacterium | reverse complement strand
CTCAAGATATTCTACCTCAGGGATTGCCCTAATTACCCTTCTTGGTTCTTCAAATATTCCACACCCCCTACCTAAGTCACAAGGGTCGTGGTAAGTAATTCTTTTTTTAAGGGAGGAAAATTCTATTTTTTTATGAGAAACCAGATAATCCAGATACTCTGTATTGTGCAAAAATAAGACATTGGGCAGGAATGCTTGGTATTCATGCTTAAAGGTGTGATAGCAGGAGGCACAATTAAAGACTATCCTTTTTACCCCAAGAGATGTAATTGTCTCTATATTTTTATCACGAAGCCATTGCCATTCTTGGGAAAGCCCAGCCACAATCAGGGGAAATCCACAGCAAGCCTCTCTTTCTCCCAAAACAACAAAATCCTCTTTCATTAGATGCAAAAGCCTTGCATTTGCCTCAGCAATATTTGAAATGGCTGGAGAAAATGAGGTCATACAGCCAACAAAGTATAAAATTTCTCCTTTTTCCTTTTTTTCCAAAGGAAAATCAAGGAATTCAGCCCACATTATCCGATCAGAATTTGGGTAATTTAAGACATTAAATTCCTTTTTTGCTGAATCCAATGCCAGGTCTATCCCCTTTGGATAGACAAGGGATTTTATTCTATCCTCCCTCATTGAAATCCTAAGGCTTCTTGTGTTTATCTTTATCGGGCAGACTGTCTTACACCTTCCACAAAGGGTGCAGAGATAGGCATAGCTTGAGATTAGCTCCTGATGCTCTTTTGTCTCGGGTTCTCTGTCAATTAAGGAGGAAAAAAAGCCGTGCCTTTCCTTTTGTGCCTTTTCGTAGTGTGAGACAATGCCACCGATAACCGAATGCTCATCCTTGGTAATGCTATAGACCACACAATGGTCGGCACAGATTCCACACTTTATGCAGCTATCAATTTCCAGTAATTGTCGCTTGGTAAAGCTCATTCCATTCTCCTTTCTGGAATAGATGTGCCTTTCTTCGGCTAAGGAATTAAGCACCATACAAATGGGTGCAGAGAAGATATGCCAGAGCTTTCTATTCCAAGGGATTGAGCCAACCAAAGTTCCCAAGAATACCCCGGAAAGGCACCAACTCATCAAATAAAAATCCTGCCAATTAAGTCCAAAAAAGGAGATTGCCTTTGAGAGGATATAGCCACCAAACCAATATTTTGCAATGGTATCGGGAAGAGAGAAGGCTAAAATGGTAATTGCCTCTGCCAAAAACCTTAAACCAAACCAGCCTCCCAAGAGAAGAGTAGCAAATATATCACTCCACTTCATCTTAAATACATATGCCCTTTTGATAAATCGGCGCCAAATAAGGATACCCTCTCCCACTACCAAGATAAGAAAACCAAATCCATCATTTAATAAGGCATATAAAGCATCCCTCTTAGTAAATGCCTCCTCGGTAATTGTTCGCATAAAATAGAAGTCAGAGAAGGGGGCATAGAAAAATAGGCCAAAATGCGAAAGGTTGTCTCTAAGGCCTGGCATACCCATTGCCTTGATGTGATTAACCAGAATAACGCCAATATAGCTTATAATGATTCCTGCCATCGCAATCCCACGCAAGATGCTTTCTTTAAAAAGCCTGCGGTGGATAAAGCAATCAATAATTGCAGAGATAACCCTTATTACCTTAATGCTAAAGATTATCCTTATTCCCTCTTTGATTGCACAAGGTAGGCTTCTTCCTATCCCTCTTTTCCAGACCGAGAGGTTGTTTATCAAGCCAACAAGAAAGAAGAATGTGCCGACAATAAATACCGCTGGGCAGAATGAGTCAAAGAAGGGGTATTGACCTAGCATTTAAAAAGAGAAATAACCTTATTTTTATCATCAAAGCAAACCTTAAAGCTTTCAAATATATCTTTACGACCAAGGAGATTAAAACCTATGCCCAATCTATCAGAGAAGCCTATTTGAGCAATTATTTGAATATTATCTATCATTAGTTTCAGGGTATGAAGATAGACAGGGATTGAACCTCCATCGCCTACAACCGCCATAATCATATTTTCAGACCTCCAATCAATCCCAAGCCTTTCTGCCTCATCTTTATGGAGAATTGAGTAGGTAGCCCCTGAATCTACAAATACCCATACCTTTTTCCATCCATCCTTTCCTTCTATCTCAACAGGAATAATGGGCATCTTTATCCCTTTATATAAAGAATAATCAATCTCTATAGAACGCATACAAGGTCTTCCTTTCTGGGAACTATAAGGACAGATGGCCTCTTTTCTGGATATTTCCCCAATGCCTCTTCTTCCGCCATCTTTGCAGAAGGATTGCTTGCTACAATCTCCTCATTGACTACAGCAATATAAAGCCCTCCAAAGTTATCTACAATCTCCTCAAAATGCTCAATTATCCATTTATCATCCTTATCCATCTCTCTCTTTTCAAAACCACATAATCTGGTTACATTCCTCCATCTCTCTTAAAATCTCATTAAAAGAAACTATATTTAGACCCAGATCCGCTCCCATATCCTTTGCATCAACCAGGTTTTCCTCTGCTATGCCAAGGGCTTTTAAATCCTCTTGACAAACCAAAATTTTCATATCCGAGGCAAGTTGATTTTTTAGATGCTGCTCGCTGCTGGTTATTCCATAATTCTCTATTGCCTTCTGGTTTTTTAAGCAATTTAGAACACCATCACCGACAAATGCAAGAATTGGCTCTACCTCCTCATCAATATGAAGGTCTGCCAAATAGCAAGACATCGCATGGGTTATGGCAAGCTTTGGGTTTTCGCTCTTATAGGGTGGCTTACTAACTACAAATAATATTTTCTTCATTGCATTTTGCATTTTGAATTTTGAATTTTTTTATTCATTCCCTTCCGATATGCAAAACCCTGTCCGAGATTGCTGCCCTTGCGGTATACCAATCCATGCCAATTAAAATTACTTCCTCCATTGCATTCCCTTTATTTATTCCCCGAGCCGCTGCACAAGCCTCACAAATCGCAATTTCACAGCCTTTTTCCAAAAGGTCTTTTATCCTTCCAGAAAGGTTTGAATAATCCTTAAAGGGCTTCTGGTCTTTTATTCCTATAAGCGTTGCATTTCCCGAAAACCAGAGATTTACCTTATGCCCCTTTCTTATTGCTGCATCGGCCAATTTCACGGCAAAATCAAGGTTCAAAGAACCAATTAAAGAAGAAAAACAACCAATCGTAATTGTCATAGCCAGATCAATTTTTCATACCTTTCCACGCAATCAACCAGCTCGTCATAGTTTATTGGTTGAATGTAAGGAAGGACATCATTCTTTTTAAACCCCCTGGTTTCCAAATCCTCAATTAAACAAAAATATTCTGCCTCAATCCTTTTGAAATTTTCAAGCACAGCCCGATATACCCCATTTCCCACAAGGAATATGGCAATCTCTCCCTTTAGCCTTTTAAGGATTTTATCGCCCCTTTCCTCGCTTACAAATACACCTAGGTTCATTCTAATCTTTTGGTTATATTTTTATAAACATCCTTTCTGTGAATAATACCCAATATCCAAATCTCCTTTTCTACAATCTTAAAAATTACCCGGTAATCTCCAACCCTCAATTTCCAATACCCCTTAAGTGTCCTTTTCAGAGGCTCTCCATGATGCCTCCCTTTTTGAAGCAAATGCTCCCAATCCTATATCTTCCTCTATCTCCAATGCCTCCTTTACAAGCTCTCTCATTTTTAACGAGAGTGAAACCCCTTCTTTTTCAGCCAGATACTTAATTTTGCGGTAAAGAGGCTTTTCTACTACGACATTAATCCTTGGATTTTTTATCATTCTACCTTCTTTATAAAAAGCTCAAACAGCCCTCCCCCTTTTTCTGCAATCTCATAGGGGTATCCCTTTTTTTGGCAGAAATTGGGGATGGATTCCTTTGCTGCCGGCTCATAATCGGTAATCACGCCAAGGACCTCATCTTTTTCCATATCCTTTAGGGCAAGCTTTACCTCCATTACCGGATATGGGCATACCCTTCCGCATACATCAATGGTTTTTGTTGCTTCCATTTTAGCTTAAATTATGCAAAATTTATAACCTTGTTGTCAACAATTAGGTCAACCAACTTTGCATAGTCAATTGGCTCTACCTTTCCAGAAAGCCTTTCTTTAAGCCCCCTTATTTCAAGATCATCCTCCATCGCATAGAGCTTTCCCGAAAAGTCTATAGGGTTAAGATAGACTCCATCCTTAATAAGAACCACCTTAGCCTCAGAGTCCATATTAGCTACCCTTGCGGCATTCTCTCCATTCGGTTTATCAACTAAATATAGCATATTTCACCTCCTACCAATCCAGGTTAAAATCAGCCTCTTCATAGAGCCTTAAGGTCTCAGAGGCTTTTATCAAGGTTATATCAGGGGCTATTTCATTAAGAGAAATCCCCCTTTTCTCTAAGTCCTCAGACACCGCATAGACCTTGGTATCTACCTTCTTTAGGGTTTGTTCATAGCCTAAATTCTCTTTACGGTCAGCATCTTTTAAGGCATAGTAAACCCCATCTCCCTGCATCAGGATAACCACCTCATGCTCATCAATCCCAGCGATTGCTCCCACACCTGCCCGCCATCCCTCTGTCTGAAATACTGTTCCATAGGGTGGACGGTTAAAATGATAAAGCAATTTTTTTGTTGCCATTTTTTTATTACCTCCTAAAGGGTGATTAGCTTATCCACATCTCCCATTATCTCGGCAAAATCAGGAAGACCCCCAACCTTTACACCCTCAATAAACTCCTTTCCTCCCTCCAGCCCCCTTCCATTTACACAAATCCCACAGGCAATAATCTTTGCCCCCTTTTCCACAACCCGCTTTATCCCAGAAACCGGAAGGTTTTCCTCTTCGGTTCCTGGAAATTTCTGATGCTTTATTGGGTTATAAACCCCATCAAGGTAGAAAAATGCCCTTACCTCGTGTCCTTTTTCAAGGAAAGCATTAGAAAGCTTGGTAAAGACCTTGTAGTTTTCTGTCTGCCAAGGCCCTTCTCTTAACAAAAGCCCTATCTTTGCCATATTTCACCTCCTAAAATTTAATAAATTAATTATAATTATTTCTCTTGTCTTTGTCAAGCAATTTTTTCTTCTGCTAGGTCAGCCAATGTAGTTTTATCTAAAACCCCTGACATCTTTTTCCTTAATTTTTCCCAAAGGGGTCTAGTAAGACAGCCTTTAGAGCGAGGGCAGGTTTTTTTTCTTTCTTTTTCGGTATCCACACAGAAAACTGGTGATAAAGGACCTTCTACTACCCGTAGTATATCGCCCACTGTAATTAAAGAAGGAGGCTTGGCAAGCAGCCATCCTCCCTCTGCTCCCCTCACACTCTTTAAAAACCCAGCCTTCTTTAATTTGACAAACAATTGCTCAATATAGGCAAAGGAAAGCTCCTCCCTTTTGGCAAGCTCACTAATTGTAACCGGCCTATCCTTTCCATATTTTGCCAGGTCTGCCATTGCCCGCACGCTATACCTTCCCTTTGTAGAAAGCCTCATTTATAAATTAGTATGTGTTGAGCTTCCTTCATAATGGCTGAAAAAGGGTTCGAGGATTCTAGGATAATCCCGCCTTTGATCCCTTGACACCTCTCATTCTTACAAAAATTCATCGCACTACCTAAACATATACAAAATATAATACCCCCTCTTTAACCTTTTTACAATTATTTTTTATCAGCAAAATATCCCTTCCAGATTAGATAGATAGCTGGATAGACCAATAATTCCATCAGAAATGAGGTGAATATGCCACCTATCAGAGGTAGAGCAATTCTTTTCATTGTATCCGCACCTATGCCAGAAGACCACATAATTGGGAATAAGGCAAGCACCATACAGGCAACCGTCATAAACTTTGGTCTAACCCGCTTTACTGCCCCTTCAATATAATCATATAGACTAAAGCATCTTTTTCAGCAGAAAGCATAATGAGTTTTTCATCCTGGATGAAGAGTTCTGTCTCTATTCTTAAGACATCTGTCTGGGAAATCATGCCGGTAGAATACATCGCTAAAGCAGAATCCCGCATCGTTTTAAGGTATTCTTTCGTCTTATGTCAAGAAAAATTTTCTACTTTTTTAACTACTCTGTATCAGAGAGGGGTGTAGCCTTTTGGATAATTGAAACAGCTATGCCTTAAGGCTTTAATTTGATTGTTCAGGTATGTGTTTAGCTTTATAAAAAGGGAAGAAAAAGCCACGAATGAACACGAATGTAGCACAAATTGACACAAATTACAAAAAAATTATTCGTGTTTATTAGTGTTCTTATTAGTGTTAATTCGTGGTTAATAAAGGATTCTAAAAAGGGTTATTTCCTTAACAGAGGAACTGAACACATACGGATTTTTTAAATGATTACTTGAAAACCAATTTTGTTTTTGGGTATATAACCCAAAAATTCCCTTTTGTCAAATTTTATTTTTAGCCTTTCTTGACCCAGAGGTTAAATGCACCATTATCTGTTTTCTTCACTTTGATAATCTGATGTCCTTCCTCTTTAAGCGAGCGCGGGACATTCTCTAAGGGTTGGCCATTATCAAGGGTAACCATCATTATCTCCCCCTTATTTATCCTTTCTAAGGCAAGCTTTGTTTTAACAAAGGTAAATGGGCAGACCTCACCCCTTAGGTCTAAATATTCTCCTGTCTCCATAATATTGTAATCTTGAAGCATTTTTACCTACTTCAACGGCTTGGTGTGAATTCCGCATTCTCCACCTACCTTGGCTGTGCCAGCCCACCTGCCGGCCCGCTTATTCTCTTCATTGGTAATCCTGGTGCAGGGTAAGCATCCCAATGAGCGGTAACCCAATTTATAAAATGGATTAACCCTTACCCCATATAAAGCAAGGTATTGCCAGACCTCACGCTCTTTCCAAAGAAGAATAGGGTTTAGTTTGAGCAATCCACGGTCCCTTTCCTCAACCTCTTTGAATTCGGTTCTCGTTTCTCCCTCGGTGCATCTTAAGCCAGTTACCCAGCATTTTGCAGACATCTCAAAGAGTGCCCTTCGGGTAGGCTGAACCTTCAAAATATCGCAGCATTGATAGGGAAAGTTGTTTAATCCCTTTATTCTCCTTTTCATTTCTCCCAACAATCAATTTAGTTAGATGGGAAAGTCTAAAATGCCTGCCCAATTTTAAGAGCCAAACATCATTCATCGTAAAATCAGGGTTATATTTTAATAAATCCTTCATTTTAGAGGCAAATTTAGGGTCAGTCAATAGGCAGCCACCGGCTGGGCAGGGATAATCAGTTATGCCAAGGTCTTCTGCCAGTTTCATTTGGGGTTTTCGAGAGCGTCCTGTGATGGCAAGTAATTTTTCCCGCTCTACCCATCCTTCTTTTTCAGGGATGGTGGGTGAAAAGAGTTTAGCGGATAAAGGACGTAAGACTAATCCGGTAAGTCCAGAATCTTGCTCAATAATCTCCATCGCCCTCCTTCTTTGTGACATCGGCCTTTCTCCCAATACCTCACCGCTAATCACAAAGGATGCCCCTAATTCCTCCATATAGGCTTTGGCTTTTTTAAAGATAAGGATTCTGCAATCAATGCAAGGGTTCATATTCTTTCCATAGCCATATCTTGGATTTTTGACCATCTCAAGATATTCCTCGGCTAACCTTTCTACCTTGAGGGGGATTTTGAATAAATCAGCCACCTTCTTTGATTCCAAACCACATCCATTCTTGCGATTGCATTGGCAAAATGGGCTTGTAAAATTTAAGGCAATAATCTCTATCCCCTGCTCTAAAATTAGCTTTACCGCCAGTATAGAATCAAGTCCACCCGATAATAAGGCAATGGCTTTCATTATCTTATCTCACTAGCTCTCTAACCATCGCTTTAAATTTTTCCAACCCTATTAGATTGATTAACTCACCCAGGCGCTTGCGTTTGCTGGCTATTTTAATATAAGTGGACAGGATAGCTTCAACCAAGGGAGGAATCTTTTCCGAAGATACAAAGGTATCATAAAGCACGCCCAACTGGGGTCTTCTTCCCCATTTGCCGCCTACAAATACATACCAGCCTTCTTTGTTAATCCCTAAGGCATCATTAGGACAGATGCTAATGCACTTACCATCATAAAAGCATTTACTGGCATCAAAAACAGGGTGTTCATCTACCAATTCAATCGCCTTACCCGGACAGACTTCCCTGCATAGCCCACAACCATTACAAGCCTCTTTGTCCACAAGCTTGGGTTCTACTACTGCCATAAAGCCTAAATCATTCTCATTATGTTTGGCACAGGCATTGGGACAGCCAGATATTCCCATCTTGAATTTATGGGGTAGCCCATAGCGGCCATAGAATTGGGCATCAAGTGTTTTAGCTAAGGATTGGGTATCACCTAAGGCATAAGGGCAGATCTCTATTCCCTGACAGGCAACCACGACCCTTACCCTTGCCCCACAAGCACCTAATTATAAAGGCAAGAAAAAGCTCTTTTTTCTTTAAATCCGTGATTAAAAGGCAATGCCTAAATCCGGTATAAATGAGCATAATCCCTAAAATGGAATGGGGGATTAGAGAAAAAAGGGAAAGGCTATAATAAGCAGAATGGCTTATCTCTTTTTTAAAATATCTTTCTGCCAAATCCTTGGTAGAAACCACCGCATTGCCTAAGGTTAAGGGCAATTGGGGAATAAAAAGAAGAAAGAATGTCTTGCTTAGCTCAGAAAGATTTGGGAAAAAAAGGTTAATCCCCGAAGGAGGGGAGAAGGAGAGGGAAAGGGAATTTCCCTGAATTAGGCTTACCATTATCCCAAAATTCAATATCCCACAAGAGGCAGGAAGCCTTTTTAAAAGAAGAACAAGCATAATCAAAGAGCTGATAATAATCACAAAAAGATTGAAGGAAAAAGCAGATGGCGAATTTGTCCTTATTGGTTGATACATAAGTTTTACACTTGTCTCAATAAGCATCAATCCAACCCCAAATTGTATTCCCCTGATAATAGGCTTGGTAAATATTTTGGATAAGAAATTACAGAGATTGCTCATTGCTAAAAACAATAGGGTTATTCCCATTAACATCCCAGCGGCTTGGACAAGCGAAAAGCTAAGTCCACTGGCAATTGCAATTGCTCCTAATGCCTTTAATGGCTGAACCGGCATTGGAATCTTATAGTAAAGAGAAGAGAAGATATAGAATAGCCCGGCAAAGCATAGCCCTATCCCCGGGTTTAATCCATTTATAACACAAAGCCCAATGAATATGGGAAGAAAGGTTGCCACATCTCCCAAAGAACCAGCAAATTCCATTCTATTAAATTCAAATTCCTTTCCTAGCCTCATATTCCAATAACTCCTTTCCCAATAGAGCCATCCCCTTATAAAATTTGGTATTACTTGCCTCATAAACTTTATTAAAAAAATCATTTCCCCATTTAAAAAGGCGCTCCTTAAGGAATTGCCTTTCTAACTCCTTTAACCCCTTTAGCTTAAGCTGATAGACTGTCTCAAGCTCTAAAGCAATATGGTCGGCAAGAATATCTTCGCTTGTCGGCTTTAAACCTGCCCTTTTGTTAAAAGAGATAACGCTACTTAAGGGTTCTCCACAAAGCCTGGCCGAGATATGCACGGATTCATAGGGTGATATGCCACCAGGAAGAATAAATAACCTTGCATATTCTAAGGAAAGCTCCTCAATCAACTCATTCTCATTGCCATTTAAGCCAAGGTCTAAGACCGCTAATGCCTCTTTTATCTCCCTTTTTTTAAGTAAGCTTAAAAATTCAGGGTCTATCTCTTTGAAAAAGACCCTGAAAAGGAGGTGAAAGAGGTAGGCAGAATTAGTGTCCACCCCCTTCTTCCTTGATAACTACCTTGGTGGTATAGCTTAATGTATGATGATATGCCTCTTTTGCTTTCTCAAGGAAAACTTTACAATCCCCATATTTATCCTCTGGCTTTGCCTTTTCAACCGAGACTACGGTATCAAACCAGGCAAAACCACCACCGATTGGGTCGGTGGAAATAGGGACAATCTTATTGAAATGGACACCGCAATCATCCCACCAGAGGTTTTTTCTTACATCAGCATCAGGGATACCAAACTCATTCTTTTTATTTTTCTTTGCCTGTGAGACCGAACCATACTGCCAATGGCCAGATGAGGTTGAGATAGCGACAACCTTTGGGTGGATTCCCTCGGTAATCTGGGCTCTGGTTACCAGATAGCCGATCTTTGAGGTTATCCTGACAAGCTCTCCATCATTTATTCCAAGCCTTTCTGCGGTCTTTGGGTTTATCCACATTGGGTTTGCATGTTGTATCTCAGAGAGCCACTTGCAGGCAGATGTCCTTGACTGGGTATGGACATTAACTTTAAAGGTAGTGAGAATTAGCTTATCGCTCCTATTTCCAATGATTTCCCGATGCTCGGGAATAGGCCAGTAATAGGGAAGTGGCTTAAACCCATATTCCTCCCATTTGTGAACATAGAGGTGGATCTTTTTATCCTCTGCCTTGTCATCAGAGGAGCTAAAGCCTTTTTCTTTATATGTCTCAAAGCCTGGTTTGGCATCCTTATCATAGAGAGGAAAGAGGCCATGCTTCTTAAGGAAATCATACCCACCTGCCTCTTTTAAGCCAGGGATGGTATCCATCCTCTTTCTCATAAAATCCTCTGTTGTTCCATACTCAAAGTATTGCTTTATTCCTAAGCTTCCATCCGGGTCTATTTTATGGGCAAGCTCCTGCAATATCTCCCTTACCTCCCTTGCCTCTCCAAGGGGTCTTACCACCGGCTGCCTTATCCCAACCCAGGGAAGGAGGGAGGATGGCTTACCCTCAGGGTCGTGTCGCTCAAGGTATGTGGCATCGGGAAGGATAAGATCAGCCAGAGCACTTGATTCCGAGATAAAGGCATCAATTGCCACAAGAAATGGTATCTTTTCGCTATCCTTAAACAGTGCCTCCCAGGTCGCACTATCCGGGTTGCAATAAAGGGGGTTGTAGTAATACAAAAGATAAACTGAAATCTTCTGCCTTCCCTCCAATATCCCTTGGGCAATATGATGGGAGACATGGTGATGGGCTAAGGGATACTCAGGGGGATTAGCCAGGATGCTCTTATGCTTTGGCTTCTCTGGTTCAGGCTTTGGGTTTTTTCCCTTATCAAACCCCCTTGGCAGGCAGAACCCTCCCTCCTTATCAATATTTCCCACAATGACATTTAGAAGAAAGATGCACTTCTCATTGTAGCTTCCATTAAGATGCATAGAGGGACCGCGATAGGAATAGGTTGTGCATCTAGGAGCACATTTTGCGAATTCAATGGCAATCCTTCTTATATCCTCTGCCTTGACCCCGCTTTCATTTTCCGCATATTCTGGGGTGTATTGCTTAAGGTATTCCTCTAGGCGATCAGCCGGGTAATTTGTCCATTGGTTGATAAATTCCTTATCTGCCAGCCCATTTTGAAAGATAACATTTGCCATAGCTAAGGCCACAATGCCATCGGTTCCGGGAAAAACAGGAAACCATTCATCTGACCTTCCTGCGGTATTAGAAAGCCTGACATCAAAGGTAACCAGCTTGGCATGGTTCTTTACCCGGCCATCTACTATCCTCTGGCTATATGAGAAAGCCGCCTCAAAGATATTGCTGCCAAAATTGAGGATATACTTGGTGTTCTCAAAGTCGGGTGTCTCAATACCAGGCCCCCATGCCCTTTCCAGCCCCTCATGCTTTGATGACTCGCCGATTGAGG
>JBFMED010000138.1:0-2951 GCA_040753475.1 bacterium | reverse complement strand
ATTATATTCATTTCTTCCTCATAAAATTATTTAACTATATTTATACTATTTATCCCTAATTTTTGTCAAATTTTTTTTACTCTCTATGAATTTCTTTCATAAAACTTCTACATCCCTAAACCTTGCAGGTGATACACCATGGCCTACATACATCCTCTGGCCTGGTTGTCCTTTACCACAATTGGGAAGGCCATAGATATGCCAATTGTCTTTGTTTGTAATGGCATCACAGGAACTCCAGAACACAGGCGTTATTCCTGTATATACAGGGTTTTTAAAGAGCCTCCCCATTTTTCCTCCCTTTATCTTTCTTGCTACCTCACATCCAAACTGGAAATTAAGCCTTTTATTATCAATGCTCCAGCATTTGTTTGTTTCAAAGAATAAACCATCATCTGTATCAGCAATTAGGTCCTTTAGTTTCCATTCACCTGGCTCTAAATTTATATTTGTCATCCTGATAAGGGGAATTCTGTTCCATCCATCTGCCCTCATCGTCCCATTGCTTTTTTGACCAATGGTAGATGCGGTTTCCCTTGATGTTAAATAACCAACAAAGATCCCATTCTTTACGATAGGAATCCTTTGGGCTGGAATTCCCTCGTCATCATAGGCAAATGTTCCAAGACCTTGAGGAATTGTGGAATCGGCAAAGATATTTACAATCTCTCCCCCTATTTTAAAATTATTCATTTTATCAATTGTTAAAAAGCTTGTCCCTGCATATGCTGCCTCTTGTCCCAAAACCCTATCTAGCTCTATTGGATGTCCTATCGATTCGTGAATCTGCAAGGCAAGCTGGGCTTTGTCTAAAATAATGGTTTTCTTTCCAGAAGGACATTTTTCTGCCTTAAGCAATTCTGCTGCCTCTTCCCCTATTCTCTCTGCATTTCCAACAAAATCCAATTTTTCAATGAATTCATAACCACCCGTTATAAAATCTCCCCCAAAATTATTTGGATATGAGCGTGTTTGAACCTCTCCATTACCAACCGCATTACAGGTTATTCCACCTCCACAGCTTATAATCTTTTGAGAAATAAAAGAGCCCTCTGTATTTGCAAAAAATTTTTCTTCAGAAAATGAGGAGATTGACCCTTCAGTAGTCTTTACACTAAGATTTTTTCTCATAAGCTTGTCTGCTTTAAGCAAAAGCCCTATTTTCTTTTCAATCTTAATGCTAAAGGGGTCTATTTTACAGGGAGTTTCATAGCTATCTACAATGGCCTTATGTCTTTCAAAAGAAATATCGCTTTTTTTGGAAACACTTGAGCTTTTTGCAATCCCTATAGCCTTTTTTACTATGTTTTCGGCTTCCTCTATCCTAGAAGACGAGGCAAATCCCCAAGCACCATCCTTTAAAACCCTTATTCCCAAACCCATCTCTTCACCAAAGAGTGGATAAACGCATCCATCCTTTACAGTAATAAATTCTGTCTTTCTCATTACAACCCTGGCATCTGCATAACTTGCACCAAGTAACCTTGCCCTTTCAATCGCATTCTTTAAAATATGTTCCATAATTGCTAAAATATTTCTTATTATATTATAATCTCTTATACTTAAAACTTCCACAATTTTTTACTTATTAAGGAAATATTATCTTAAATAATAGGGAGGAAAAAGATGCCAAAGATAAAGTCGCATAGCGGAGTAAAAAAGAGGGTAAAGATAACGGGAGGGGGAAGGCTTATGAGAAATTGCTGTGGAAATAGCCATTTAGCAACAAAAAAAAGGCGTGAGAGAAAAAGAAGACTAACCCTTAAAATTGCTGTTTCAAAAGCAAATAGAAGATCTGTAAAGAAGCTTATATAGTAAGTATTTAGCCTTTACACATCTAAAGCTAATGGTGAAAAGGGAGGAGCAATTACTCTTTCTTCTCTTCCTCTTCTTTAGTTCCTTCTATTTCCCTTCTTTTCTTCTCCTTTCTCTCCTTTCTAAATTCCTTCTTTGCCATTGAAAGGGCTAGAGAATTGTTGTAAAACCCGCAATTTGTGCATACCCTATGGGGAAGCTTTGGGTGCTTACATTGTGGGCAAAGGGAAATAGAAGGAGAAGAAAGCTTCCATTGGGAATGCCTCTTTGCTGTCCTTGAGTTAGAAAATCTACGCTTTGGATTAGCCATTTTTTTCTCCTTTAACTAATGATTTTAACATATCTATGGGAACAGGGAAGATAATGGTTGATGTCTTCTCGGTTGAAATCTCTGTTAATGTCTGGAGGAACCTTAATTGTATGGCTGATGGAATCCTTGAGATTGTCTCAGCCGCTGCGGTAAGCCTCTCTGCTGCCTGGAATTCTCCCTCGGCATGAATTATTTTTGCCCTCTTTTCCCTCTCTGCCTCTGCCTGCTTTGCCATTGCCCTCTTCATTGCCTCAGGTAGCTCAACATCCTTTACCTCAACCACAGAAACCTTTACCCCCCAAGGGTCGGTTTGGGAATCAATGATTGCTTGAAGCTTATGGTTTATCTTTTCCCTCTGGGCTAATAGCTCATCAAGCTCAGCTTGACCAAGCACGCTCCTTAAGGTTGTCTGGGCTATTTGCGATGTTGCATAGGTATAATTCATAACCTTTGTTATTGCCTCATTTGGATTAACAACCCTGAAATATGCCACAGCATTAACCCTTATTGTAACATTATCCTGGGTGATTACCTCCTGTGGCGGAATATCCATTGTTATCGTCCTTGTATCAACCTTTTGCCACTGTTCAATCACAGGAAGGATGATAATCAGACCTGGACCCCTTTCTCCCACAAGCCTTCCCAAACGGAAGACAACAGCCCTCTCATACTCCCTCAATACCTTTATGGCAGAGATAAGCACAAAGATTAACACTGCCACAACCCCTATTGGCGTAAACAATATGTTCATCATTTGAACACCTCCTTATTTCAATTTCGGATTGCGGAATTATTTTCATTCCGCATTCATCATTCCGCATTCAAA
>JBFMED010000137.1:0-2812 GCA_040753475.1 bacterium | reverse complement strand
GAGAAGACCTTCCCAATGTTATCTCTGGGATTAAGCTATTAAGGGATGTCGCTTGTGGGAAAAAACCAAATCTAGGAAAAAATGTTTGTGTAATCGGCGGCGGAAATACCGCGATTGATTGTGCGAGGACAAATTTAAGGCTCGGGGCAGACAGGGTTTCTATTCTTTACAGGAGGGGAAGAGATGAGATGCCTGCCTCAAAAAAGGAGATAAGCGAGGCAGAAGAAGAAGGGGTAAAGATAGAATTCCTTGTCGCACCAAATAGGGTTTTTGAGGATGGGATTGAATGTATAAAAATGGAGCTTAAAGAACCAGATACCTCAGGAAGGAGAAAACCCATTCCAATTAAGAATTCAGAATTTAAGATTAAGGCAGATACCATTATTACCGCAATTGGTCAGAGGGTAAGCGAAAGCTATAATATAGGAGGGAATGTATTTGCTGGTGGTGATTGTGTCTCTGGACCAGCAACCGTTGTTGAAGCAATAGCAGATGGAAAAAAGGGAGCTATTGCAATAATGAATTATTTTGAAGAGTCAGGAGTCAGGAGTCAGGAGTCAGGAGTCAGGAGTCAGGAGTCAGGAGTCAGGAGTCAGGAGTCAGGAGTCAGGAGTCAGAAGGAATACAATTGTGTAAGGGAGGGGATAAGCTCAGAGGATATTATTGCAGAGGAGCAAATAAGGTATAAGACAAGGATGGTATCAGCTAGTGTAAGAAAAGAAAATTTTATAGAGGTAGAGGAAACGATGGATAAGGAAAGTGCAAAGAAAGAGGCTGAGAGGTGCTTAAGATGTGGTTGTGAAAAGCTTAAGGATTGCTTTTTAAGAAAATATGCCTCAATTTATGATGTAAATCCCAAAAGACTATCAGGCTTTATAGAAAAAAAGGTTGTGGATAGCTCAAGGCAGGATATAAAATATGACCCAAATAAATGTATTCTATGTGCAAGGTGTATTAGGATATGTTTGGAAATAAAGAAGCTTGGGGTTTTGGGTTTTGTAGGAAGGGGTTATATTACCCAAATAAAGCCCTCTTTTGGATGGAAGCTTTCAGAAACCACCTGCGATGGCTGTTTGGAATGTGTCCAAACCTGCCCCACAGGAGCGTTTGTTAGCCAATGATTGACTTACATACCCATACAATATTTTCTGATGGAGAGCTTATCCCTTCAGAGCATGTCCATAGGGCATATATGAAAGGAATTGAGGTTTTAGGGATAACCGACCATGTGGATGCCTCAAATATTGATTTTGTAGTGCCAAGGTTGGTTAAGGTTTGCAAGGAGCTTCAGGGGAGGTTTCCCATCAAGGTTATCCCAGGCTGTGAGCTTACCCATGTCCCACCAGAGACAATACAAGAATTAGCCGATTATGGAAGAAGCTTGGGTGCAAAGATTGTAATTGTTCATGGAGAGAGCATTATGGATACAGTTCCAAAAGGAACAAATCTTTCTGCTTGTAATTCCAATATTGACATATTGGCACATCCAGGCTTGATCACAGAAGAAGAGGTAGCCTTTGCCAAAAAGAATGAAGTATTTCTTGAAATTACAGCCAGAGCAATCCACGCTTTTACAAATGGCCATGTTGCAAGCTTGGCAAAGAAACAAGGAGCAAATCTTGTCTTGAATACAGATGCCCATACATCAAATGAGTTTATAGATTTAAAAACAGCAGAAAAGATTGCTTTGGGATGCTCTCTTTCTCTTTCTCTTCTCCTTTCAAATTCCCGTTTTCTTATCAAAAAGGCTTTGAGACAGGCCAATATGCATTATGGCCTCGGATAGATTGCCTCAATCTTGGATATTATCCCACCCCTTGGGTTAAACTCACCAATTACCTTTGCTTGCTTTGGGCTTGTTGCTTTAACAATATCCTCCAAAATCCTATTTACCGCATTCTCATAGAATATCCCAAGGTTCCTGTATCCTAGGATGTATTCCTTTAGGGATTTAAGCTCAATACAGAGCTTATCCGGGGTATAGATAATGGTTATACATCCAAAATCGGGCAATAGGGTTTTTGGGCATATAGATGTGAATTCAGGGATTCTAATAGTAATCTCATAGCCTTCAAACTGGTTCTCAAATACCTCAATCTTTGGTAGCTCAATATCCAACCCAGCCTTTGCAAAATCTTTATACTCCATCTAATTCACCTCCTCTTTTAGCTCCCTTTTTAGCAATGATAAAACAGCCTCAGATGCTTTCTTTTTCTCAAATATAATCTTATAAACCTCATCTGTTATGGGCATATCAATATTTAATATCTTTGATTTTTCATAAACTGACTTTGTTGTCCTTATCCCCTCTACAGCCATATTTACCTTTTTCTCTGCACTTTCTGGATTTTCTCCCTTTCCAAGCAATTCTCCGAACCTCCTATTTCTGCTATGCCTTGATATACAGGTTACCATAAGGTCTCCTATTCCAGATAAGCCAAAGAATGTCTCTTTGTTCCCGCCAAGTGATATGCCAAATCGGACCATCTCTGCCATTCCCCTGCAAAATAGAGCTGCCTTTGTATTGTCACCAAAACCCAGGCCATCAGAGATGCCACTTGCAATGGCAATGATATTCTTTAATGCACCACCCAATTCTACACCAATTATATCAGGGCTTGTATAGACCCTAAGATATTGATTTGAAAATAGATTTTGCACAAAAATCCTATCGTTTTCTATTGGGCTTGCAGAAATGATTGCTGTCGGGATTTTCTTTGATACCTCCTCTGCATGGGAAGGTCCAGATAAAGCAACAGCCCTTGCATCTTTTATCACATCCCTTATCACCTGTGATGGTGTTAAAAATGTT
>JBFMED010000136.1:0-10594 GCA_040753475.1 bacterium | reverse complement strand
AAGATAGGCATAAATATCAAATTTGATAATAAGTTGGCAAGGATGATCTATGCAGGATGTGATGCTTTCCTTATTCCTTCCAAATATGAACCTTGTGGTTTAACCCAAATGATCGCCTTAAGGTATGGAACAATCCCAATTGTTAGAAAAACAGGGGGGTTAGCTGATACAATAAGAGAGGGAGAAAATGGCTTTGTTTTTGAAAAACATACCAAAGAAGATCTTCTCTCTGCCATACAAAGGGCTTATAATGCTTTTGATGACAAAAAAACTTGGAATAAGATGATAAAGGATGGGATGAAGGAAGATTTTTCATGGAAAAGGAGTATGAAGGAATATATTGGGCTTTATAAAAAATAAAAAAACTAAAGGATGATACAAGATACAAGATGCAAGATGCAAGATAAAGACATTAAAAACTTTGTATATGTTTAGCTTAAGAAGGATGAAAGAAATTCCAAATTCCAAGCACCAAAATACAAACAAGCACCAAATTCCAAACACCAAATATCAAACATTATTGTTTGGAATTTGGAATTTGTAATTTGGAATTTATTTGGAATTTGGAATTTATCCTAAATGGAGGAGCTAAACACGTACAAAACTTTATATCTTATATCCTGTATTCTATATCGTGTATCCTGTATCTATTTGAAGAGGTGAACATATAAATGAAAAAATACCTATATGGGGGAGTAATTATTCTCCTTCTTTTCATTATTGGCACAGGCCTTAATCCCCTAAAGCCAAAGCCAGCAAATGGAGAGAAGGAAGAAAAAATAGAAAGCCTTATAAGCCTTGAAGATGCCTTTGTCTCTGTAGTAGAGAAAGTAAAACCATCTGTGGTTAATTTAAGCACCGAGACAAAGATAAAGGTAAGACCATTTAACCCTTTTGGAGATTCTTGGTTTAGAGACCCCTTTTTTGATGATTTCTTCAAGGATTTCTTTCCAAGAGAGAAAGAGAGGGAATATACCCAGCAATCATTAGGTTCTGGCTTTATTGTTAATGAAAGGGGCTATATCCTTACCAATTACCATATGATAAAGGATGCTACAAAGATAAGGGTAACCCTTTTGGATGGAAGAAAATTTGATGCAAAGATTGTTGGTTCTGACCCAAAGACAGACCTAGCCTTGATAAAGATAGATTCAAATGGCTTACCAGTTGCAAGGCTTGGTGATTCTGATAGGGTAAAGGTTGGCTCCTGGGCAATTGCCATTGGAAACCCATTTGGCTTTAACCATACAGTAACCATCGGTGTAATTAGTGCAAAAGAAAGGACATTGCATATTGCAGAATACGAAAACTTCCTCCAGACCGATGCCTCCATAAACCCTGGGAATTCTGGTGGTCCCCTCGTCAACATAAAAGGAGAGGTAATCGGGATAAACACAGCCATTGTTGGTCAAGCACAGGGAATTGGGTTTGCCATACCAATAAATATGGCAAAGAAGATAATCGGAGACCTTATTGAGCATGGAAAGGTTATCCGTGCCTGGCTTGGCATTTATATTCAAGATTTAACCGAAGAAATTGTAGAATCAATGGGGCTTGAGGTTAAAGAGGGAGTTCTTGTTTCAGAGGTTATGAAGAATAGCCCAGCAGAGAAGGAAGGAATAAAAAGGGGTGATGTTATCATATCCATAGACAATGAAAAGGTAAAGACAAGCAAAGAATTGCAACAGAAGGTTTTAAACAAGGGTGTTGGAAAGGAGGTAGAGATTTCTCTTATAAGGGAAGGGAATAGAATTACACTAAGGGTAAAATTAGAAAAGATGCCAGAGGAAAAAGAAGAGCCTTCAGAAAGCGGTGTCTTTGAATGGCTTGGAATGAGCCTTCAAGAGCTTAAGCCCGAAATTGCAGAGGGATTTGGCTTTTCAAGGGATGAAAAGGGCATCCTTGTCTCTAATGTTCAACAAGGAACCAAGGCAGATGAAGCAGGGATAAGAAGGGGTGATATTATAAAGGAAATTGATCGGGAGGAGATAACATCCCTTGATGAAATGAAGAAAAAAGCAGGAAAGATAAAAAAGAAAAATATCCTCTTTCTTATCAAAAGGGAGGGATATGTATTTTATACAACAATTGAAAGATCTAAAGATTGAAATATTGACGACCTTTCCCTTTTTTTATATACTTTTTAGATGAATTTACAGGGGGCACTTTCTATTATTTTAGGGTGCCTAATAAGCGCTTTTAACCTCTTATTTCTTTTAAGAAGCCAAAAGAATGGCTTTCTTGTATTTATAAAGTATATCCTTTTTTCTTTTCTTATTCTTTTTTGTCTTTATCTTAAGCTAAGCCCAATTTTTCTAGCCATTGGCTTTACCCTTTTTCCTTTATTCATTGCTCTTTGGGCTATAAATAAAAAATGAAAAAACACGAACATTCGCCTCTTATGTGGTTTATCCATAATGTTTCTGAGAACCCTATTGCTATGACAGGGATTATATCTTTTATCATTATTGTTCTTTCCCTTCTTGCCACAAGGAATTTGAAGGAAAAGCCAGGGAGGCTTCAGAATTTCTTTGAGCTTTGGACAGAGGCTGTTTTGTCTTTTATCACAGCAATAATGGGAGAGCATGGAAAGCCATTCCTTCCCCTTTTTGGAAGCCTTGCCATATTTATTCTTTTATCAAACCTGGTTGGGCTTATCCCTGGTTGTGGCTCTCCTACAGGAAATTGGAATACAACGATTGCCTTAGCCCTTGCTGTATTCTTTACCACGCATTATATTGGGATAAGAAAAAAGGGGCTTAATTACCTTTCCCATTTTCTCTTTCCCATAAGGTTCTGGAAGAATAATTTATGGCTTTTACCCCTTAATATTTTGGGTGATATTTTGTTTATTATTATTCATCTTATGGGTGAGCTTGCCAAGCCATTTTCATTATCACTTAGGCTATTTGTCAATATGTTTTCAAAGCATACAACCCTTCTTTGCTTATCGTTTGTTGTTGTTTTATTTGCAAAGAAGCCTATTCTTTATTTTTTAACAGGGTTTATCCCTGTTTTATTGCCACCTGCAATAATGGCTCTGGGAATAATAACCTGTTGCGTTCAAACATTGGTATTTTTTCTTCTTTCTATAATTTATGTTGATTTAGCAATGGAGGAAACAGAAGAACATTGAAGCACGAGGATAGAAGAAAAGAGGTAGGGAAGATGATGATGGATGTTACAAAATATTTACTTACCGTTGGTGTATTTGGTAGTCTTCTTTCTGAAAGAATATCTTTTAAGCATGCAATTGTAATTTTTATAATCGCTCTCATAACATTTATTATAGGACTATGTATTATTCCATCTAAAAAGGAGGGAAAATAATATGGAGATACTTTTTGCTGCCCTTGTGACAATTTTGATTATGGGTGGAGTTGTCCTTATTGTCTCTTATCGGGAAGACCATCCTAAAGAAAGTCAAAAGTCAAAATTGAGGTAAAGATTTTATAAAAATGCAGAATGCGGAGTGCGGAATGCGGAATGTTATGGTGGTAAGGTTTTTATAAAAATGCAAAATTTAAGATAGGAGGTAGAAATATGGGAGCATTGATTGCAAGTGTTGTAACCGCAGGGTTTGCTTTGAGTTTAGCAGCATTTGCTGCTGCTTTAAGCCAGGGGAATGCAACGGCAAGAGCAGCCGAGGGAATGGCAAGACAGCCAGAGGCAGCAGGTAAGATCCAGACATTATTGATTCTTGGTCTTGCCTTTATGGAGTCTTTGGTTCTCTATGTCTTGCTTATTTCAATGCTTTTGCTCTTTGTCTTTGCAAAGCCATTACTTGATAAAGTATTAGGTGGGTAATGATTGAGATAAACCCCTGGATGATTCTTGTCCAGCTTGTAAGCTTTTTAGTGCTTATGGCTGTTCTGGCAAGGTTTCTCTTTTCTCCTTTGGCAAAATTTATTGAGAAAAGGAGGAATGAGATAAACAATACATTTTCCCTTATAAATGAGGAGAAAGAGAAATCAGGAGAGTTAATAGAAAAAGCAGAAAAAAGGCTTAAGGATGCAGGGGATGAGGCAAAAAAAATAATAGAAAAGGCTATAAAGGAGGGAGAGGTAGCAAAGGATGAGATATTAAAAAAAGCAAAGCAGGAAGCAGAAACAATGGCACAATCGCTCATTACCAATACAAAGAATGAGATAAAGAAGGAGAAACAGAATGCAATATCCTATATTGGAAAGATTTCCATTGCCATAGCAGGTAAGTTAACCAAGGAGGCGATTGATGAAAAAAGGGCAGATGCTTTGCTTTCTGAATTTATAGAAAGCATAAAGGAGGAAGATATAAAAATTTAGGATTTAGGATTTAAGATTTAAAGAAGATGATAAGAAAGGAAAGGATAGCGAAGAGGTTTGCAAAGGCATTCTTTGAAATGGTAAAGGAAAAAAGATTAGAGGAAAATCAAAGTGGATTATTAAAAATATCCTCTGTGATAAGTAAAAATCCTAAAATCCTTAAGGTTTTTTCAAATCCAGCAATTTCTTTCTCTGCAAAGATGGATTTTCTTAAAAATCTTTTTGAAAATCTGTCAGATGAGCTTGCAAGGTTTATATTTCTCCTTATTGAAAAGCAGAGGCTTAGCCTTCTTCCCCAGATATTGCTCTATTTTAATAAGACGCTTGACAGCGAAAAGAAAAGGATAAGGGTTATCCTTACCTCAGCCTTTGAGGTAAAGGAGGAGTTAAAAAAAATGCTTATTGAAAAATTAAAGCAAATATTAAAAAGGGATGTTGTGCTTGATATAAATGTAGACAAAGCTATAATTGGAGGAGGAATCCTTCAAATTGGCTCAAAGAGAATAGATGGCTCTATCCTTGGCTATTTAAAAAGGCTAGAAAAAACAATCACAGGATAAAATGGCAGAAATAAAGGCGGGTGAAATATCAGAGGTAATCCTTAAAGAGATAGAGGGGTTTGAGAAAACCCTTGTAGTATCTCGTGAGGGAATGGTGGTCCAGGTGGGAGATGGCGTTGCGATTATCTATGGCTTGGACGAGGCAATGACAGGTGAGATATTGGAATTTTCATCTGGCATAAGGGGTTATGTTCTAAACCTTGAGGAGGAATCGGTTGGTGCGGTAATTTTAGGCCCTGAGGATTCTGTAAAAGAGGGGGACAGGGCAAAATGCACAGGAAGGATAATGGAGGTTCCGGTGGGAGAAAGTTTGCTTGGAAGGGTTGTAAATGGCATAGGTGAGCCAGTAGATGGAAAGGGAGAGATAAAAACAGAACATTATAGACCCATTGAGGAAAGGGCACCCTCCATAGTTTCCAGGATGCCTGTTTGCGAACCATTGCAGACAGGGATTAAGGCAATTGATTCTATGATTCCCATTGGCAGGGGTCAAAGGGAGCTAATCATATCAGATAGGTCATTAGGGAAAACAGCCATTGTGGTTGACACAATCCTAAATCAAAAGAATGAGAATGTTCATTGCATCTATGTTGCGATTGGACAAAAGCAATCAAATGTTGCTTATGTAAATAAGGTATTAGAAGAAAATGGTGCAATGAAATATAGCATAATTGTCTCTGCTACCGCGAATTCACCCGCACCATTGCAATACCTCGCACCATATACAGGTTGTGCTATAGGCGAGTATTTCAGGGATAATGGAAAGCATAGCCTGGTTATCTATGATGACCTATCCAAGCATGCCCAGGCATACAGGCAGATGTCTTTGCTCTTAAGGAGACCACCAGGGAGGGAGGCATATCCAGGGGACATATTCTATCTCCATTCAAGGCTCCTGGAGAGGTCAGCAAAGTATAATGAAGAAAACGACGGTGGCTCTTTGACTGCCCTTCCCATTATAGAAACTCAGGCAGCAGACATATCTGCTTATATTCCAACCAATGTTATTTCTATTACAGATGGACAAATCTACCTTGAAGGAGACCTCTTTTATGCTGGGATAAGACCAGCCATAAATGTTGGATTGTCTGTCTCTCGGGTTGGCTCTGCTGCTCAAAACAAGGCAATGAAAAAGGTTGCCGGAAGATTAAGGCTTGACCTTGCACAATATAGGGAGTTAGCGGCATTTGCCCAATTTTCATCTGACCTAGATAAGACAACCCTTGCTCAAATAACAAGGGGAGAAAGGATGGTAGAGGTGTTAAAGCAAGAGCAATACAAGCCAATGCCTGTAGCAAGGCAGGTAATGATAATTGAAGCAGGTGTTGAAGGATTTCTTGATTCTATTCCAAAGGAAAAGGTAGGTTCCTTTGAGAAAGAATTCTTTAAATTTATGGAGGAAAAATACCCAGAAATAGAGAAAGAATTACAAGAAAAAAAGGATTTTGTAGGCGATTTAAAGGAAAGGCTAGATAAGGCAATACAAGAGTTTAAGGAGTTAAGGAGTTTGGGGAGTTAAAAGATGAAAATTGAAAGATTTGAAGACATTCAAGCTTGGGAAAGAGCCAGAGAATTGACTAAAGAGATCTATAGGATTACAAAAGATACACAATTTGCTAAAGACTTTGGTTTAAAAGACCAAATTAGACGGGCTTCTATTTCAATAATGGCTAATATTGCAGAAGGTTTTTCAAATTATTTAAGAAACTCTAAAACTCCAAAACTCCCTAAACTCCAAAACTCCTAATGAAGGTAGCGGTAAGGTTTATCAAGCAAAGGATAAAATCGGTTAGGAATATCCAAAAGATTACCAGGGCAATGATGCTTGTTTCTTGTGCAAAGCTTTCAAAGGTAGAGCATATAATAAAACAAATCCGTCCATACTCCAACAAGATTTCTGAGATTATGGCAGATGTCAGCCTTAGGGCAGAAAAAAAGCATCCATTCCTTATGGAAAGAGAGATAAAAAATGAGCTTTTGATAATACTAACATCAAAAAGGGGGCTTTGTGGCAGTTTTAATGCAAATATTATAAGGGCTTCCGAGGAATACATAAAAAATGCATCATCCAATATTTTACTTCTTATTATTGGAAAAAGGGGTGAGATATTTTTTAAAAAGAAGCCTTACAGGATAATGGAGATAGAGTCTCTATTAGAGAAAGAGACTGAGCTTGTTTCGGGAAGAATAGCAAAACGAATAATGAATAGCTATCTTTCCTTTGAGTTTGATAAAGTAACTTTAATCTATAATGAATTTATCTCTGTCTTTCGGCAAAAGCCAAAGATAATAAGCCTTATTCCTATTATTCCAAAAGAACCTCAATCTCTATTTGTCTCTGATTACATCTATGAACCCGATTATGGGGCCTGTCTTGATTCAATCTTTTCCTTATACTTTAGATTTCAACTCCTTAGAATATTCTTTGAGTCCCTTGCCGCAGAGCATTCTGCAAGGATGGTTGCAATGGAAAATGCAACAAGGAATGCAGAGGGTCTTATAAAAGGGCTATTTTTGACCTTCAATCAGGCAAGACAGGCTGGGATAACCAAGGAGATAACCGAGATTGTTAGTGCAGGAGAGGCACTATAAGAAATTCAAAATTCAAAATGCAAAATTCAAAATTTAAGGTAAGGATTAAAATAAAATGAAAACAAAGGTAGGGATAATATTTGGAAGTAGGTCGGTTGAGCATGAAATTTCTGTTATCACTGCATACCAGGTAATTGAGGCAATTGATAAAGAGAAATTTGAGCCAATTCCGATGTATATTACCAAAAGGGGAAAATGGATGCTTGCACCTTGTGATATTGAAGGGTTTAAAAAAGGGCTTTCCAACAAAGAGATAATTTTTCCTCCCATTCCTAACCAAGGAATTATCAAAAAGGGGATATTTAATAAAAAAATAGATATTGATATTGCCTTTCCCCTGGTTCATGGCACATATGGTGAGGATGGAACACTACAGGGATTATTAGAGCTTGCCGACATTCCTTATGTTGGCTCTTCTGTTTTGGGTTCCTCCCTTTGTATGGATAAGATTGCCTCAAAGAGAATATTTAAAAGCTTAGGATTCCCAATTGTAGATTGGCTTTGGTTTAAAAGGGGTGAAAATGGTGTAATTTCCGAAATAGAAAAAAATCTTTCCTATCCTGTAATTGTAAAGCCCTCAAACCTTGGCTCATCCATTGGTGTAAATACATCTTCTAACAAAGATGAGCTTTCCTTTGCCTTGGATGTTTGCTTTGAATATTCACAAAAGGCTATTGTTGAGAAGGCGTTATCTTCTTTTTCCGAGATAAATTGTGCTATTCTTGGCAATAATGATGAGGTTATTCCATCCCTTTGTGAAGAGGTAATGAAGGAGGATAAATTCTTAACCTATAGCGAAAAATATAGAAAGGGAAAGGGGATGAAGGCTGTAAGAAGAATAATTCCCGCAGAGATAGGAGATGAATTAACAAAAAAGATTCAAAATATGGCAACAGAAGCATTTAAGGCTTGCAATTTAAGTGGTGTAGCAAGGATAGACTTTCTTTTAAAGGATAATGAAATTTATCTCAATGAGATAAACACAATCCCAGGCTCTTTATCATTCTATCTCTTTAAACCATTGGGAATAGAATTTAAAGAGCTAATTACAAGGCTTATTGAGCTTGGCTTTGAGGATTATTCTGAAAAGAAGAAAACAAAATTCTCTTATGAATTGAGTATATTTTAGTGAAAAATGTATCACCCAAGCTTCGCTGATTTTAAAGGGCTTTCAAAAAAAAGAAAGATAATTCCTGTATATAAAGAAATATTGGGAGATTTAGAAACGCCTGTCTCTTGCTTTTGTAAGGTAAGGGGTGAGTATTCATATCTTTTAGAGAGTGCAGAGAGTGAAGAGCGTATTGGAAGATACTCAATTATTGGAGTAAATCCAAGGGTGTTTTTTAAGATTGAAGAAGATAGGGTTGAAATTATAAAGGAGGGGGCACAAGGAGCAAGGAACAAGGAACAAGTAACAGAAGAAAATCCATTGTTATTCCTTAAAGAGATAATTGAGGAATATGGGGTTGTTCCAATTGAAGGGCTTCCAAGGTTCTTCGGTGGCGCAGTTGGCTTTGTAGGCTATGATTATATAAGGTTTATTGAAAACCTTCCTTCAAGAAAAAGGGATTCTCTTAAAATTCCAACCGCATTTTTTGTCATAACAGAGAATAATGTAATCTTTGACCATTTTAACCACACAATAAAGATTACAGCATCTATTCCCATTGAGAAAAGCCCTGATGAAACCTATGACACAGCAATAGGTTCTATAGAAAGGATAGAGGAGAAGCTAAAAAATCCCCTTATCCTACCTTGCGAAAAAATAAAAAGCTATAAGGAAGAATTTGAAACAAGCAAAGAAGATTATGTAAAAATGGTAAAGAGAGCAAAAGAGTATATAAAAGCAGGCGATATTTTTCAGGTTGTCCTTTCCCAGAGAATAAAGAGAAAAACATCTGCTTCACCTGTTTCCATATACCGTGCACTTCGGCACATAAACCCATCCCCCTATATGTTCCTTTTGGATTTTTCTGATTTAAAGATTATTGGCTCCTCCCCTGAGCTTTTGGTAAGGCTAGAGGATGGCATTGCAGAAACAAGGCCCCTTGCAGGGACAAGGAGGAGGGGAAAAACAGATGAGGAGGATAAAAAATTAGAGGAAGAGCTTTTAGATGACCCTAAAGAGAGGGCAGAGCATATTATGCTGGTTGATTTGGGAAGGAATGACTTGGGAAGGGTATGTGATTTTGGCTCTGTTTGTGTTTCTTCCTTTATGAATGTTGAAAAATATTCCCATGTAATGCACATTGTAAGCTCGGTTAAGGGAAAAGTGAAAAAGGGGCTTTCTGGGTTTGAGCTTTTATCTGCTTCATTTCCCGCAGGCACACTAACCGGTGCTCCAAAGATAAGGGCAGGGGAGATAATTGATGAGCTTGAGCCAAAAAGAAGGGGAATATATGGAGGGTGTGTTGGGTATTTTGGCTTCTCTGGGAATATGGATACAGCAATCACCATCAGGACAATCTTGCTTTATAAAGGGATTGCTTATATCCAAGCAGGTGCTGGCATAGTTTCCGATTCAGACCCAGAGAGGGAATATGAGGAATCTTTGAATAAGGCAGGTTGCTGTCTTTCTGCCATTTCCCTTGCAGAGGAAGGGTTTATTTTATAAGATTTTCAAGCCTTTTTACCCTTTCTAAAAGCTTGGGTAATCTTTGGATAAGGCCGTGAAGCCTTTTTTCCTCCCTGTGGTCTTTTGCAGGAAAACCAGAAACAATTTTTTCGCAAGGAATATCCTTGGTTACACCGCTTCTTGCCGCTATGGTTACATCTTTTCCTATTTTTATATGGTCTGAGATTCCAGCCTGTCCAGCTATAACTACATTATCGCCTATGATTACAGAGCCAGATATGCCAACCTGGGCAACAATGATGCAATTCTTTCCTATAATGCAATTATGGGCAATATGAACCAGATTGTCTATCTTTGTCCCTTTTCCTATTATTGTATCCTTTGTTGTTCCCCTGTCAATTGTTGTATTTGCACCTATTTCAACCTCATCCTCGATTAAAACCCCTCCATTATGAGGCATCTTTATATTCTTTCCATTATCTTTGATATAGCCAAAGCCATCAGAGCCAATAACAACCCCAGAATGGATAATCACACTATCTCCAATTTTTGCATTCATTATA
>JBFMED010000135.1:0-2732 GCA_040753475.1 bacterium | reverse complement strand
ATACCAACAGAATATATATCAGATGAAAATCCTTCTTTTTCTCCCTTTAGCCTCTCTTTGGGAACATAGGCATAAGAGCCTGTCCTTGAAAGAAGCTTTTCATTGCTTGCTGTAAGCTTTGCTATACCAAAATCACATAGCTTTGCTCTATTCTCCTTTGTAAGTAGTATATTTGATGGCTTTATATCCCTATGGAGAACGCCTGCTTTGTGGAGATGAACAAGTCCACAAAGAATATCATCTATAATTGAAAGGGCTTCTTCAATAGAAAGGGGGTTTTCTATATCCTTTAGGCTTTTTCCATCTACATATTCCATAATCATTGTATAATAGCCCTTATATCTTGAAATGCCAAGGAATTGAACAATATTTGGACATTCTCCCACATTCTTTAGCTTAAGCAAAACCTCGGCATTCACCAAAAGCTCCCTTTTTAACAATTCCTCCTTTTCTTTATCAGAAGGAAGCTTTATTGCCACAAAATTTCCCCATTCCTTTTTAAGGCTTTCATTCAGAACCTCTACAAGGTATGTCTTTCCAAACCCTCCGCTTCCCAAAAGCATTATCTCTCTAAAATCTTCCATCTAATTTTTTCCTTATTCTCTCCTTATCCTTTTCCTCCTTAAATTTATCAAGGGAAAGATTTAAAAATTTCTCTGCCTCCTTTTTCATCCCCTTGTCATTATAAACATCGCCGATATGCTCCAATATTACCGGGTCATCGTTTTTTAAATTATACGCCTTAAGGAGTAAAGAAAGGGCTAAATCAAGGTTTTCCATCTTATAATAGCACCATCCCAGAGAATCTATGTAGGCTGGGTTATCTGGCTCTATTTCCAATGCCCTTTCAATAAGCCTCATTGCCCTATTCAGGTTCTTTCCCTCTTCTACCCAGGTATAGCCAATATAGTTATAGCTTTCTGAATTCTTCGGATTTAGCCTTATAGCCTTATAGAGATACTTTATTGCCCAATTTTTATTTAAAAGACCATCATAGGCAACCGCTAATTGGAAATATAGATAGTCATCATTAGGGTTTCGCTTTAGCAAATCCTTAAAGATAGAAATTGCCCTTTGATGCTCCTTTTTTTGGCTTAAAAGGACACCATAAAGAACCAAGAGGTCAAAATCATCGCCAAACCTTGCCAATCCTTCTTCAGCCAATTTTAATCCCTCATCATCCCTTTCATTTTTAAAAAGGAGCCATCCAAGCCTTACAAATCCCTCCTTTAACCCAAACTCTACTACCCTTCTATAACATTCCTCTGCCTCCCTGTCCTTTTTGTTTTTTTCCAGGGATATTCCAAGTAAAAGATAGGATTCAGGGCTTTTTTCCTTTTCAAGAAGAAGAAAAGAGAGCCTTTCTGAAACTTCTGGATTTTCTGAAATGTTATAGAAAATAAGCCTCTTTATCGCAAATGTATTATCTGGGTTTATGGATAATATTCTCTCGTATATATCCATTGCCTCCCTTGTTTTTTCCTCTCTGTCATAGATTAAACCAAGGCTTAATAATGCAGGTTCCTCCTTGGGAGACAATTCAATAATTCTTTTGTAGGTTGATATTGCACCATCTATTTTCTTTGCAAAGAGGTATGCCTCTGCCAGGTCATAAAGGATGATTGTATTTTCCTTTATCCTTAAGGCTTGATTATAAGCCTCAATTGCAGATTTATATCTTTTTTGCTTTACACATATCCTTCCTATTGTCTGCCATATTTCTGGTTTTGTTTTTGCAATGGATAAGAAAACCTTCAAGGCAAGGTCTTCTTCGTCGTTGTAAAGATAGGCAAAGGCAAGGGATGTTTTAAGCTCTATAGAATCCGGGTCTTTTAATAAAGCCTTTTTATACTCTATTATGGCAGAATAAAAATCCCCTTCTTTTTCATAAGCCTTTGCCTTAAGGTAATGGGATTCCCCCCCATCTCCTATGACAAGAAATGGGATAATTAACAAAAAAATAATTGTTTTTTTCATTCAAGCACCTCCACCGTTATATTGGAATTTGTATATAAACAGACCTCTGATGCAATCCTTAAGGATTCCTCAACGATTTCTCTTGCATTGAGATTTGAATGCTTTATCAATGCCCTTGCTGATGCCAAAGCATATGGACCACCTGAGCCGGTAGATAAAATCCCATCATCTGGCTCAATAACCTCGCCACCTCCAGAGATAAGCAAAAGGCTTTCTTTATCACAAACAACCAGCATTGCCTCAAGCCTCCTTAAATATTTATCCATCCTCCATTCCTTTGCCAGCTCAACAGCCGCCCTTTGAAGATTTCCTTTGTATTCCTTTATCTTTCCCTCAAACCTTTCAACCAATGTAAAGGCATCCGCCACAGAGCCAGAAAAACCAGCCAAGACCTTTTCCTCGTATATCCTCCTTATCTTTTTTGCCTTATGCTTTATAATGGTGTTTTCCAATGAAACCTGGCCATCTCCACCAATGGCTACCTCCCCATCCTTTTTTACAGCAATAATTGTTGTTCCCTTCACATTTTAATTATAAACTTTCTCTTGCCTTTTGTAAATAAAAAATAAAATCATTTTTCTTTGACAAAAGCCTGTAAAGGAACATAAAATTTGTACGTGTTTAGCTAAAGTTCCTATATTTCGCTACCTTTATTCAGAATTACCTTCTAAACAGGATATATTATATCAAAAACACATCACAAAAAGATAGCCTCTTTTTTCCTTTGTAGATTTTTTTGTCAAATACCATCAAAA
>JBFMED010000134.1:0-10333 GCA_040753475.1 bacterium | reverse complement strand
CCCCTAACCAGGGATTTATCATAGCAAAATGCAAGGCATTGGGGTCCTGAGCCTGTATAGGGAAGACCAAGGATTTCCAGAAAGGATGGGATATGAAGTTCTTTCCTTGCATCGTTGTTATATCCCTCATCGCATAGATTAAGCACAAGGTCTGTTTTTCCGATAAGCCTTGCCAGGTCAGAAACAATGGTATTGTGGGAGTTAAGATAGGTGAATTGGTATTGTGAAAGCATCCTTAAGGCATCCTTAAGCTGGTCAATGGTATAGAAATCATCATCGTCAAATTGATAATCGGGCTTTAGTATATCGGGTTTGGTTGGATCCCCAAGGACTACAGCGATATTTAGCATCGCCTTTTCTTTTCTTTTTACCGGTGTCCAATTTTTCCTGATATCAGCTGTTATTAGCATCCTTTTCTCCATCATCCCTAAATCCTGATTTCTTTCTGATGTTGCTGATATTCCATTGCCATTAAAGGATATATTGGAAAAATTTGCATTTTTAAGAAGGTTTAAGATATCATCCTTTGTATATAGCCTCTCTGCATAAAATTGGTCTGCAATTACACCTTTTTCTACATTTGTGATAACCTCCCTTGAGATAAGCCTCTGTCCATCTAATGAGAGAGACCTTTCCCTGCAGACAAAATGGTTTTTATCCATCCATTCCCAGGATCTTGGGTTAAAATTTGTCTTTAGATACTCGCCATCAGCCAATTCTATAAGAAGCCTTCCCCAGGGTTTAAGAATCCTAAATACCTCATAAAGAACCTTTATATCATCCTGCATTGATTCAAAATAGCCAAAGCTATTGCCTAAGATTAGAACAATATCAAATGTATCAGGGGAATATGGAAGCCTTCTTGCATCGCCCTCCCTAAACTTGATATTAAGCCCCTCCTTCTTTGATAATGTCTTTGCCTTATAGATAAGATAATGTGATCTGTCAAGGCCCTCTACATTCAAAAACCCCCTCCTGGCAAGCTCTATTGTATGCCTTCCCTGGCCACAACATAGGTCAAGGATTTTTTCATCATTCTTTGGGTTTAATGCAGAAAGGATTAAAGAAACCTCATCTTTGGTTATCCTTTGGTCATCTATAACATCGCCGTCTGTCTTAAGATAAAGGGGATTAAAGATTTTCTTCCACCAATCAGAAGAGACATATTCTTCCAAGTTTGCGACAGGACCAAATACCTTTGGTTTTTGTTGCGGTGGTTTGTCCTCTATTTTTTTCCCATTTTGTTGCGGAGGTTTATCCTCCATTTTCCCATTTTGTTGCTTTCTTTCTTCCATTTTCTTTTCCTTCGGGGTGGGCCGATTTGAACGGCCGACCTCAGCGTCCCGAACGCTGCGCGCTAAACCAGGCTGCGCTACGCCCCGGAATATATTTAGAAATTTAGGATTTAAGATTTAGGATTTAAAACAATTCCAGGCAAAAAATCCTAAATCCTAATTCCTAAATTCTTCATAGCCCTGGTTGCCATATATATTTGAGTTTGGAAGAAGTATCTATTTTCGGTTTTATGCCTCTTGTAATATTTAAAAATTCCTCCATTATTCTCTCCATTGGTTCCCTTTCATCTATTATCTTTGGCTCTCCCTTAATCCCAGAGAGCCTTGCTGCCTCTTTAATCGCATCCTGGAATGTTCCTATTTCATCAATCAGGCCAATCTTTTTTGCCTCTTCTCCGATAAATACCCTTCCATCTGCTATTTCCTTAAGCCTATCCTCTTTAATCTTCCTTTCCCTTGATACAGCATTAAAAAATTGTAAAAATGTTTTATCAATCAACCCTTGAATTATCTTTTTTTCTTCATCTGTCATTTCCCTTGCAATTGAGCCTATGTCCTTATGTTTTCCACTCTTTATGACATTAAATTTAACCCCTATCTTTTCCATCAGGCTTTCAATGTTTGGAGCAAAAAATATGACGCCAATGCTTCCTATTATAGAGCCTTCATCTGCTATAATTTTATCGCCTGCACAAGCAATATAGTATGCACCAGAGCAGGCAAGATCAGCCATTGAGATTATAACCTTTTTTCCATTTTTCTTAAGAGAAAGAATGCCTTTGTATATCTCTTGAGAGGCAGCAACGCTTCCTCCGGGGCTATCTATTCTAACAACCAGGGCTTTAATTCTTTTGTCTTTTGCTATCCTTGAAAGCCTCTTTGTTATATAATCAGCACCTTTAAATCCTTCAAAAAATCCACCCGGTTGGCTTGTTGTCTCAATAGAGCCATAGATGTTAATAATGGCTATTCCCCTTTCTTCAAAAGGCTGGATTTTTTTCTCTTTCCCCTTGCTAATCAGGCTTGCTCCAATAATTATTGAAAGAAGGCACAGAATCAATAGAATCCCAATAAAAACAGCCTCTTTTTTCACTCTTGCTTTCTTAAAGGGTGTCTCACATCCTTTCCTGAGATCATATAGGTTACATTCTCTGCAATATTTGTGGCATGGTCGCCAATTCTTTCAATATACCTGGCAACCGAGATAAGAGCCATAGCCCTCTTTACATTCCCTGAATCCTCCATCATATATGTAAGGAGCTCACGAAATATCTGATCCCTTAAGTCATCAACGCTGTCATCCCTTTCCCTGACATTTTTTGCTAATGAAACATCCCTTTCCAACAATGATTTTATAGAATCCATTACCATTGCCTGGGCTATCTCTGCCATCTTTGGAATGTCAATAAGTGGCTTTAAAGGAGGCTTTGAAAGGAGGTATTCTGCCCTCTCTGCAATATTTATAGCCTCATCGCCAATTCTTTCAATCTCGTTATTGATCTTCATAGAGGAGACGACAAATCTAAGATCAGCTGCAACAGGTTGTCTTAAGGCTAGTATCATAAGCCCCATTTCATCTATTTCCATCTGAAGGTGGTTTATCTTTTCCTCCCGTTCGTAAACACCTTTAAGGATATCAGGATTCCTCTCCTTAAGACCCTTTATGGAAAGGGAAATAGCCTCTTCTGCTAATGATGCCATTTCCAATACCCTTTTTCTTAAATCCTCAAGTTCCTCTTCTAGCCTTTCCATTTTTTTGTATTATTATATCCATTAAAGGATGATTGTCAATTATTTTTTATTCAAGATGCCCTGTATCATTAAAGGTGGTAAGGATAAAAAAGGGGTTTGTCATATTAACAATTGTTATAGAGCCATTTGATGTGGGAATACTCCATACCTTATTAAGGTTCATTTCCAAAAAATGTGCCAGAAATATGCCTATGACACCAGAATGGGTAAATATAAGCCCCCTTTTTTCCTTTTTATTCTTCATAAGCTCATTAAAGAATGAAACAACCCTATCCCTAAATTCAAAAAGGCTTTCCCCATTCTTTGGGACAATTTCAGATGTTTTTTCAAACCAGGTTCTAAATTCTATGCTTTTTTTAAATAACCTTTTTGCTGAAATGCCCTCCCAATCACCAAGGTCTATTTCAGAAAGCCTTTTATCCCTTTCTATTTTGTATTTTCCATCAAGGGCAATCTTTGCTGTATCATAAGCCCTTCTTAAATGGCTTGAATAGACAAAGTCAAAGGAAATCCCAGAAAGCCTATTTTTTAAAAGCCCTGCCTGCTTTTTTCCCTTTTCGGAAAGGAAAGGATTGCTTTGGCCCTGAATCCTGTCATCCCTATTCCAGGTTGATTCACCATGCCTTACAAGATATAGCTTCATTATTTGTAACTATTCAGCCTCTATTATAGGAATATGTTAAATTTTCTTCAATCTTTTTCTTAAAAATGCCGATAAATAAGATGAAAAATAATTTGATTTTTGAGTTTTTATTATGGCTAAAAGCTAAACAGCTACACATTAAACTTAAACTCAATAATATCGCCATCAGAGACAATGTAATCCTTTCCCTCTAGTCTTAAAAGACCTTTTTCCTTTAGATGAGCTATAGAGCCTTGATTTTCAAGAAAATCTTTGTAAGAAACAACCGATGCCCTGATAAATCCCCTTTCCATGTCTGAATGAATCTTGCCTGCGGCTTTTAGGGCATTTGTTCCCTTTTTGATTGGCCATAGCCGAACCTCATCCTTTCCAATAGTAAAAAAGGAGATTAAAGAAAGGCTTGTATAAATTGTTCTTATTACAAGGGGAAGAGCTGATTCTTTAATCCCTAGTTCCTTAAGAAAAGAAGCCCTCTCGTTTTCTTCTAATTCAGCTACCTCCATTTCAAGCTTACCAGGGATGATAACACATTGTTCATTATTTACCCTTGCATATTCTTTTAATTCCTCGTCCTTTCTTTGTTCGTCAATGTTGCCTACAAGGACAATGGGCTTATCGCTTAAGAATTGATAGGAGGAAAGATGCCTTCTTTCATCCTCTATTAATCCAATTCTTCTAATAGGAATTTCCTTAGAAAGGCTATCCCTACACCTTTCAATCACAGCCTTTTCTTTTTCCTCCCCTTGTGTCATCTTTCTTCCCTTAGGAGCTAAATTTGCTATTCTTTTCTCTGCTATCAAAAGGTCAGATAGAATAAGCTCCTGTGAAATTGTTTTTACCTCTTTTATTGGTTCTATTGGCTCTTCAAAACATCTTATAACAATAGCTATTGCATCTATATTGGCTAGATCAAGGATTTTTGTTTCAGTTTTAATGGGATGGGTATCGATAAATTCAATCTCAGAGGAGACCTTTTTTTTCTCGGGATATAGACGATGAAGACAATCAAGCCTTTCGTCTAAAATTTTGACCACGCCGATATTCCTTCCCTTTGCCTTTAATGATGTTAAGGCATTAAAGATGGTTGTCTTACCAGAAAGGGGAAGACCAATCAGGGCTACTTTTATCATTGACAAAACAATTTATCTCTTTCTATACTTAATTTTAATGTGCGGCCGTAATTTAGTGGTAGAATGCAAGCTTCCCAAGCTTGACGTCGTGGGTTCAAATCCCATCGGCCGCTATTTGATTGCGGAATGCGGATTTCGGAATGCGGAATAATTATCAACAATGAAAATTTTATGCCGAAGAAGGGAGTTGAACCCTTATGGAAGAAAATTCCGCTGGATTTTGAGTCCAGTGCGTCTGCCAGTTCCGCCACTTCGGCTTTTTTATATTATAAAAGGGAGGTAAAGTAAATGGCAACAATTTATTATGAAGCCGATGCAGACCTAAGTCTGCTTAAGGGAAAAAAGGTAGCCATAATTGGCTATGGAGCTCAGGGTCATGCCCAAGCTCAGAATCTTAGGGATTCTGGAATAGAGGTTATTATAGGCAACAGGGAAGGGAAAAGCTTTGAGAAAGCAAAGGCCGATGGATTTTCTCCTGTATCAGTAATAGAGGCAGCAGCCAAAGCCGATTACATCCAGCTTTTGGTTCCTGACCAAATCGCACCAAAGGTCTATAAGGAGGATATTGAGGAAAATCTAAAAGGAGGAAAGATACTTGGATTTTCCCATGGATTTAACATCCATTTTGGACAGATCATTCCTCCAAAAAATATAGATGTGGTAATGATTGCTCCAAAGGGTCCTGGTGCCTTTGTCCGAAAGGTATTTCAAGATGGAGGTGGCGTTCCCTGCCTGGTTGCTGTTTATCAGGATGCATCTGGAAAGGCAAAGGATTATGCCTTAAGCTATGGAAAAGCAATCGGTGGAACAAAGGCGGGAATTATTGAGACAACATTTCTTGAGGAAACAGAGACCGACCTGTTTGGCGAGCAGGTTGTTCTATGCGGTGGTGTTTCCGAGCTTATCAGGGCAGGCTTTGACATTTTGGTTTCTGCTGGCTATCAGCCAGAGGTTGCATACTTTGAATGCTGCCATGAGCTAAAGCTCCTGGTTGACCTTATCCATACAAAAGGCATATCTGGAATGAGGGAGGCAATTTCAGATACAGCAAAATATGGCGATGTAACCAGGGGAAGGGTAGTAATCAATGAAGATGTAAGGAGAGCTATGACAAAGATTCTTGCCCAAATCCAAATAGGCTCTTTTGCCAAGGAATGGATCCTTGAAAATCAAGCAGGAAGACCTGTTTTTAATGCCTTACTTTTGGCTGATAAAAACCATCTTATAGAGAGGGTGGGAGAAAAATTAAGAAAGATGATGCCATGGATTTCTTGACAAAAAGGAGGATAGAAGTTAGAATTTTTTTATGCAAGGAAAGGCTATATCAAAATATATAAGAATTTCTTCATCAAAGCTAAGACAGGTTATCTCCCTTATAAAGGGAAAGAGGGGCGATGAAGCAGAGAATATCTTGCAGATGACGCCAAAGAGGGCATCCTATTTTATCCATAAAGCATTGGGAAGCGCATTTGCAAATTGTAGGATAAGATCTCCCCTTTTAGAGCTTAAGGATGTTTGGATAAAAGAAGCCTTTGCAAACAATGGCCCAATGATGAAGAGGATAAAATATTGTGCAAGGGGAAGATCGGGCAGGATTCTTAAAAAAACATCCCATCTTACAATTGTCCTTGAAAAAATATGAGCATCGCCATTGTTTTAATGGCAATTGTTGGCATTCTCCTTAAAGCCCGAAGGGCTGAAGGATCTCATTAACATAATAGTTTGAAAAGAGATCCTTCGTCCCCTTCGCTACGCTTGAGGGTTCTCAGGATGATGGGTCGGGATATTATTAAAAACTCCCCGACCCATCAAGTAATATAGAGGATGGAAAACAAGTAATACGTTCCTCTATAATGAGGAAATCGCAGTAAAAATGTTTAGAATTTTGAATTTAGATATTGTTTCGTGCTTCGTGCTTCGGATTTCGTGCTTAATTCAGATATTGTTTCGTGCTTCGTGCTTCGGATTTCGTGCTTTCTTTCATTTTAACTTCCTTTCTTCTTCTCGTCTACCTAAACACATACAAAAATTATGAGTATTACAATTAGCTTAAGGATTTCAGAGGGGATTGTTTTAGGATGCGATAGCCTTGCCACAGTAAAGGCTATTCCTATTCCCCAGGAGGAATTTGTCCAATGCCCGGAATGCCTTGGAAAAATATCCTGCTCAAGGCTAATTCCCCCTCCTCCAACCACATTTACGGTTTCAAAAACCATAAATAAGCTATTCTGCCTTAATGAAAAAATTGCTGTCCTCTCATTTGGTGTAAGCTTTATTACAAAGAGGAGCATCCAAAGCCATATTTTTGATTTTGAAAAGAGCCTTACAGGAGAGGAAGAAATAAAAGAACTAGCAGAGAAGCTTGAGGTTTATTTTAGAAGGGAGCTTACCTGTGAAATTGTTGACCTTTCTCAAATACCAGAGGATGAATACCCTTTGGGCTTTCAGATTGCAGGGTATGATGAAGATGATACAACACCAAAGACATATACCCTAAAAATTGGACAAAAATCTGTTATTGAACCTGTTTATGAGGGCGGATATGGTTGCACATTTGGCGGGGATGGAAGGATAATCCAGAGGCTATGGGAGGATAATCCAGAAAATCCCATTCCCTTGCCGAATTACCAATTTTTTTCCCTTCAGGATGGCATTGATTATGTGGAATTTCTTATCAGAACAACAATAAAAGCCCAAAAATTCCTTCCCATGCCCCAAACCTGTGGTGGAGACATAGAGATTGCTGTGATAACCCCAGATGAAGGCTTTGATTGGATAAAGAGCAAAGAGCTTGATGTTTATAGTGTTTGAGGGAGGGGAGGGCGCAGGAAAATCATCCCAGGTAAGCATGCTAAAAGATGCCTTAAAAATGCCTTGTGTTGTCACAAAAGAGCCATATTTAGAATGGATAAAGAAAACGGTTTTTGACGCAAGGACACCAGAAATGGCATCCCTCTATCTATTTCTGGCAGATAGGATAATCCATATAAACAATGTCATTAAACCCGCTTTAAAGGAGGGAAAAATTGTTATTTGCGACAGATACTTCCTTTCAACGATTGCATATGAAGGGTATGGCTATGGAATAGATATTGAGCTTATTAAAGAATTAAATGATGCATCAACAGGAAATATTGTTGCTGATATTGTTTTTCTTCTTGATATAGAGCCAGAAAAAGGATTAAAAAGGGTTAAGAGGGATAATAGGTTTGAAAAAGAGGATATATCATTTCATAAAAGGGTAAGGACGGGCTATCTCTCCTTAGCAAAGGAGGATAAAAACATAAAGGTTCTTGATGGAGAAAAAACAAAGGATGAGATTCATAAGATTGTAATGGAAGAATTAGAATTTAGGATTTAGGAATTTTATGACATTAACTCAGAAAATAATTTCAAAGAAAGCAGGAAAGCCTGTAAAGGAGGGTGAAATTGTTATTGTAGAGGTTGACAGCTGCTTCCTTCAGGATGGGACAGGTCCCCTTGCCATAAAAAGGCTTAAGGAACTTGAAATAGAAAAAATATCTCCTCCCAAGAGATCCGTTGTTTTCATTGACCATTCATCTCCCTCTCCTAATTTATCCCTTTCAAATGACCATAAATTACTAAGGGATTTTGCCGGTGAAAATAATATTATTTTATCTGATATCGGAGAAGGTGTGTGCCATCAAAGGATGGCAGAGGATTTTGTAAAACCAGGGGATATAGTTATCGGCTCTGATTCCCATACCTGCACAGGAGGTGGATTGGGTGCTTTTGCAACCGGGATGGGTTCAACCGACCTTGCGGTTATCCTTGCTATTAAAAAGACATATCTTAAGGTTTGTGAGGCAATATTGGTTGAGATTACAGGAAAATTTTCAAAGGGTGTATATGCAAAGGATTTAATCCTTTATCTTATCGGCAAAATTAAGGCAGATGGTGCCTCATACAAAGCCCTTGAGTTTAAAGGGAAAGAATTGGATATAGAAGAAAGGCTTACCATATCAAATATGGCAATTGAATGTGGAGCAAAGGCTGGTCTTTTTCCATCTGATGAGAAGACAAGGGAATTTTTGAAAAAAAGGGGAAGGGAGGATGATTATTTGCCATTTAAGCCCGACAACGATGCAGAATACATAGAGAAAATAAGGATAGAAACCCCTTCCCTTGTTCCCTATATTAGCCTTCCCCATAGCGTTGATAATGTTGTTCCTGTGAGTGAAAAGGAGGGTCTAAAAATAGACCAGGTCTTTATTGGAACCTGCACAAATGGAAGGATTTCTGACTTAAGAATTGCCGCATCTATTCTTAAGGGGAAAAAAGCAAAGACAAGGCTTTTGGTCTGTCCTGCATCAAGGAATATATATCTTTCTGCGATGAAAGAAGGTGTAATAAAAGCATTAGTTGAAGCAGGGGCGGTTATCCTTCCCCCTGGATGTGGTCCTTGCGTAGGAATTCATCAGGGTGTATTGGCTGATGGCGAGATATGTCTATCAACCGCAAATAGGAATTTTAAGGGAAGGATGGGAAATCCGAATTCAGAGATATACCTTTGTTCTCCCGCAACCGCAGCAGCCTCTGCTTTATATGGAAAAATAACAGACCCAAGGGAGATATTATGAATTTTAAATTGCAAATTTTAAATTTTAAATTGTAAAATGAAAATATCTGGTTATAGCCATAAATTTGGGGATGATGTTTCAACCGACATAATCATCCCAGGGAGGTTTTTTCATCTTCGCTCTAATCTAGTTGAACTTGCCAAACACCTTATGGAGGATGCAAAGCAGGGTTTTATAGACAAAATAAAGAGGGGAGATTTTATTGTAGGGGGAAAGAATTTTGGCTGTGGCTCATCAAGGGAGCATGCACCAACCATTATAAAAATGGCTGGGATAAAGGCGGTTTTGGCAAAAAGCTTTGCCAGGATATTCTTTAGAAATGCGATAAATTTAGGCCTTCTTGTCATTGAATGCGATACAGATGGTATAGAAGATGGAGATTATCTTACAATTGATGGAGATGGCTTTATTGAAAACAAAAGAACAGGTAAAAGAATAGAATTTGTCTCCCTTTCTCCATTTATGAAAAAAATCCTTGAAGATGGTGGTCTGGTTGAGTATGTAAAGAAGCATAAGGGGATTTAAGATATGAAAAAAGAATTGGCTTAAGGAATTCTTCAGAGCCCTTGAGATGGATGAAATTCTTAATAGTTTGAAGAGCCCTGGAGCCGATATAAAAAATGAAAGTATCCTATAATTGGCTTTCTTGCTTGACAGAGCTTCCGGGTTTAGAGGAATTGGCAGATATTCTTATAAACCTTGGTTTTGAGGTAGCAAGTGTAGAAAGGGTTGATAATGACACAATAATTGACCTTGAGATTCCTGTAAGTAGGCATGATGCCCTGTCAATCATTGGTTTGGCAAGGGATATTTCTGCATTTACAAAAAGACCTTTAATACCTTTAGAGATTCCTGTTTTAGAAGAAAACCTTGCTTTTATCCCAGAGATAACCATTGAAGAACCCTTGCTTT
>JBFMED010000133.1:0-2353 GCA_040753475.1 bacterium | reverse complement strand
AAAGGTAGCGAAATATAGGAAATTACTTAAGCGAGGGTAGGGTAAAGCAGAATTTTGAGCCTTTGTTTATTTCTCCTTCAACCCATATCTTTCCTTCAAGGGCTAATACCATATCCTTTACAATAGAAAGCCCTAAGCCCAAGCCTCCATACTTTCTTCTGCTTGATTGGTCTAGCTGAGAAAACCTTCCAAAGATTTTTTCTCTATCTTCCTCCCTTATCCCAATCCCTGTATCCTTGACGAAGAATAAAACCCCATCCTCCCTTTTTTCTGCACCAACCAGAATTTCACCCCCCGAGGGTGTGAATTTAATGGCATTATCAAGAAGCCTGAATAGGATATTTTCTAAGACATTTTTGTCTGAGGTAAATGATATTTCCTTTTCTACATCATCCCTTATTATAAGCCCTTTATTAAGAGCCATAAGCTTAAAGCTGCTTACTGCTTCACTAATAAGCCTTTCTACATCAATTTCCTCTTTTTTTGGCTCATATTTTTTTTCTCCCTTCTCAAGGGATGCGACATCCATCATATCCTTTATTACTAAAGAAAGCTGTTCCCCCTTTTTCTTTATTACATCAGTCATCGAAGAAAGATTTATTTTTTTCTTCTTAAGCTCCCTTTCAATAAGATGGGTCTCGCCTATTATTACTGATAGGGGTGTATTTAGCTCATGGGAGACAATATGCAAGAAATCTGTTTTTGCCTGATTTGCCTTCTCAAGCTCCTCCTTTTTCTTCTTAAGCTCTGAATAGAGCCTTGTATTCTCTAATGCAACAGAAAGCTCCCTTCCTACTGTTTCTAAGAAGTCTATCTCAGGGTATGTGTAGTAGCCTATTCTTTTCTCTCCAAGGTTTAAAAGACCAATAAGCTCATCTTGAAAGAAAAGGGGAATAGTGAACCTTGTCTTTCTTTTTTCCATTCCCTCTGCCACAATTCTTAATTTTGGCTTTGATAAATAACCCTCCCTCTCCTCCCTAAAGATCCCCTTCCTTTCTCTTTTTAGCCACCCGATCAATGGGTCATTGACAGGAATAAAGACCTCTTTTTCTCCCTCTCCCATCAAGGCTTTTATCTCATAAAATTTCACATCATTGGAAAGCATCATCAAAGAAACAAATTCAGGATGACAGGTCTTATAAATTTTATCCATAGTTGATGTAGCAATTATATCAGGGTCAACCGTGGATGTAATATCCTTTGCTATCTTTGATGTAGCCTCGGCAAGTTCCTGCCTTTCCCTGTAAAAAAGCCGGTCAACCAGAAACTGAATCCTATCCTTAAGAACACTGAAGACAAAGATTGCAACAAAAAGACCCAATAACCGAAATACAGAAGAGGCGATGTGAAAGAGTTGCTCAAAGACAAAGATGGAAAAAAGCCAGGTTGCTATAATTAAGCTTGTAAGTGTCCCATAGATAATCCCTGGCCTGATAATAACATCAATGTCCATAAGGTGATAGCGGACAATGGCGAGGGCGACCATAGTTACAAAGATACCTTCGGTAACATTACCAACCGGAAATATCTGTTTTTGCCCTAAGGCTAAGAGAAAATTAAAGATACCACCAGCTATACTTGTCAAAAGACCGATCAAGAAATATCTTAATTGGTTCTTCTCCATAGGTGAGGTTGCTCGTTTATACCTTCTTGCAAGCAGAAAGACTCCTGTGAATGTAGAGCCATAGAAGAATAAGAGGAAAATTTGAGGAGAGGGTGATCTTGCAAACTGTGGAAAATATCCAACTTTCGCAAGACTAACATCTGTAATAAGAAACCCAAAGATACATAATATGCTAAAAATAAGGCTTATAATGTAAGCTACGGGAATAAGCTTTCTCCTTAAATTCCCAGGTTCCTTGAGAAAAGCTATCACAAAATGAATGAAGGTAGATGGAATGAACATAACACCTATAAGCATTATCTGTGCCCATTTTAAGGCAAATTGAGGGTTTTTTGTAAAGAAGAGCCCAAAGTCCATAAGGTTCCAAAGAAAAGCACAAATCACCCATAAGCAGAAGGTTCTATTTGTCTCTTTGCTACCCTCCCTGCTCAAAACAAAGAGACCCAACAATAAATTAAAGAGGGCAATTGCAAGGAGTATTAATCCATAAACCATTTTATCTTTTATCCTGCCTCAACCCTTTCTTTGATAAACTTTAGAGTTTTTTTGGTTATTTTTTTTAATATATAAGCCATAATGAATTCTATTATAGCCCCAAACAAATTCGAAAAATAATTTATTTCCTTCCTTCTTTAAAATCTTTACCTTCTTTTTATAAATATGGGGGAAAATTTCATGCCAACTTTCGATATTAGCCATTATCTGGAAGGCTTTATCAATCTCTCCTTT
>JBFMED010000132.1:0-3500 GCA_040753475.1 bacterium | reverse complement strand
AATGTTATATTCAAGGATTATTTCCTTTTTGTCTGCTAAGACATCATCAAAAAAATGGGAGACCCTATAGCCCTTAATCTCCTCTTCCTGATACTTATTTTCAAGCCCCTTAAGAAATCCATGGATAACATCGGTCTTTGTAATTATTCCAACAAGCCTTTTATTATTATCAACCACAGGAAATCTTCCATACCCAAATCTATCAAACTTATTTATGGCATTGATGAGTAGCTCATCCTTAAAAAGCCTCTCTATGTTTTTTGTCATCCTCTCTCTTATGGAAATCCCTATAAAAATATGATATGAATTAATATGGGAAAAAAGCAATATTTTTATTGTCAAATTTATTCAGACAATAATATAATATAAGAAAATGAAGCAATACCGAACCAATGTTATGATATGTGCGGGAACCGGATGTGTTGCCGCAGGCTCTTTAAAAATAAGGGCAAAAATAGAGAAAGAGCTTGCTAAACAAAACCTCTCTAATGAAATAGGCATTGTCCTTACCGGATGCAATGGATTTTGTGCCAAAGGACCAATTGTCTCTGTTTTTCCCGAGGGGATATTTTACCAGCTTCTCAAAGAAGAGGATATTCCGCACCTGGTAGAAGAACATTTTTTAAAGGGAAGACCGGTTGCGCATCTTATGTATCAGCCAGAGGAAAAAAAGCCTATTCCCCTTCTTTCGGAAATTCCCTTTTTTAAGCATCAGGTTTTAAGGACATTAAGAAATCGGGGGATGATTGATCCAGAAAATATTAACGAATATATTGCCAGGGATGGTTATCTGGGTATGGCAAAGGCTCTTTTAGAAATGACCCCTGAGCAAATTATTGAGGAGGTCAAAAAATCAGGTTTAAGGGGAAGGGGAGGTGCAGGGTTTCCTACAGGCTTAAAATGGGAATTCTGCAAAAATGCAAAGGGCGATATAAAATACATTCTATGCAATGGCGATGAGGGAGACCCTGGTGCATTTATGGATAGATCAGTGCTTGAGGCAGACCCCCACGCTGTGCTTGAGGGAATGGTCATTGGTGCAAAGGCAATTGGTTCTCACAAGGGCTATATCTATTGCCGGGCAGAATATCCCTTGGCAATAAAAAGGCTCTACATTGCTATTGACCAGGCAAAACAAAGGGGGCTTTTGGGCGAAGATATATTAGGCTCTGGGTTTTCCTTTGATATTGAGGTATATCAAGGTGCGGGTGCATTTGTCTGTGGTGAGGAAACCGCCCTGATGACCTCCATTGAGGGAAAAAGGGGTATGCCAAGGCCAAGGCCACCATTTCCCGCACACAAGGGGCTATGGAAAAAACCATCTGTCCTGAATAATGTTGAGACATTGGCAAATATTGCCCAAATTATCTTACACGGCGGAGAGCAATATGGCGCTTTAGGCACAGAAACCTCTAAAGGGACAAAGGTTTTTGCCCTAACCGGAGCAATAAACAATATTGGTCTGGTTGAGGTTCCCATGGGCATTCCCTTAAGAACAATTATTTACGAAATTGGTGGAGGGATTAAAGATAATAAGAAATTTAAGGCAATCCAAATAGGTGGACCATCAGGCGGGTGCATTCCCGAGGAATTATTGGATATCCCGGTTGACTATGAATCCATTACAAAAACAGGGGCAATTATGGGATCTGGTGGAATGGTGGTTATGGATGAGACAAATTGTATGGTGAATGTGGCAAGGTTTTTCTTAGAATTTACCCAGGATGAGAGCTGTGGAAAATGCACACCCTGCCGGGTGGGAACAAAGATGATGCTTAAGATTTTAGAAGAAATTACCGAAGGAAAAGGCCAAGAGGGTGATATTGAATTTCTTTGTGAGCTTGCCGAGACAATAAAGGATACTGCCTTATGTGGTTTGGGAAAGACCGCGCCTAACCCGGTTTTAACCACCATAAAATACTTTAGAAGCGAATATGAGGCACATATAAAGGATAGGAAATGCCCGGCAAAGGTTTGTAGGCAATTACTTACCTACACAATAATGGCTGATGTTTGCACCGGATGCACCCTCTGTGCAAAGAAATGCCCGGTTTCTGCCATAACCGGCGAAAGAAAACAGGCTCACAAGATAGACCAAAGCAAGTGTATAAGGTGTGGTCTCTGCTATTCTTCTTGCAAGTTTAATGCAATTGCTGTAGAATGAACATTAAAGGCAAGATCCCACGAAAATCATTTCCCTGTGCGGTATATAAACATAGAACGCGCCTCTCTTTCTCCACTCAAAATCCAAATAAAACCATCTTTTTTTGCAAAAGATAATTCTACTTATAAAGGGATTATCTAACGGGGTAAAGCTAAAGATCATTCAGGGTTGTTCCTCTATGGGTGTCTTTAAACCCTATCCCTACCCCATCCACTATAATCCGGGATGAGCCTAAAGCCTCAATCAATATATCAAGATTTTCTCCTGTTTTTGCTGATATTGGAATAAGATTGGAAATTATTTCTTTTATTTTTATAAAATTTTCTTGTGCCTCTTTTGTGTCTATCTTATTTAAAACAACAATCTGGGGTTTTTTTAAAAGATTTTCATCATAAAGCCTAATTTCATTATTCAATTCTTCGAATCTTTCAAGGGGGGAGCAGCATCCATCTAATAGATGGATAAGAATCCTTGTCCTCTCAAGGTGTCTTAAAAACCTATTTCCCAATCCCTTTCCCTTATGGGCGTCTTTTATAATTCCTGGAATATCAGCCACAGTAAAAGATGAGAATTCTCTATAAGAAACCACACCAAGGTTTGGAGCAATGGTTGTAAATGGATAATCTGCAATCTTTGGATGACAGGATGATATACGAGAAATAAGGGTTGATTTTCCTGAGTTTGGAAAGCCTATAATTCCAACATCTGCCAAAAGGATAAGCTTTAGGATTATCTCCTTTATCTCGCCCTTTTCTCCAGGATAGGCAAAATCTATCCTTTTTAAGCTTGCATTTCCCCTTCCACCCCTTCCTCCCTTTGCTACTGTAAATTCTTCTTTACTTTTTAAAAGATCACAGATTTTCTCTTCTTCAATAAATACCTGTGTTCCTATGGGAATTGGAATTATACAGGGCTTCCCATCCTTCCCATGCTTCTTTTTTCCCTTTCCATGTCCACCTCTTTTTCCCTTATAATGCCTTTTTTTTGAAAGATGAATGAGGGTATTATAATGCGGGCTTGTTTTTAAAATCACATCCCCTCCCTTTCCTCCATCCCCACCATCTGGGCCACCTTTGGAAACATATTTTTCCCTCCTTGTGCTTACACACCCATTTCCACCTGAGCCTGCCTCAACTGTTATTTTTATCTCATCAAGGAATTGCAACTTCAACCATCTTTTTTCCGTTCTTCTCTTTAAAAAAGAGGATGCCGCTTACCTTTGCAAATAGGGTATCGTCCTTTCCCCTTCCCACATTCTTTCCAGCGATTACCTTTGTTCCCCTCTGCCTTACCAGGATTGTTCCACCATTTACAAATTCTTTTGAGAATTTCTTTA
>JBFMED010000131.1:0-6972 GCA_040753475.1 bacterium | reverse complement strand
AATGGTTTACCAATTGGGCATGAGGTATTTGAAGGCAACCGTGTAGACAAAAAGACAGTCAAAGAAGTATTATCTAAGTTAAAGAACCAGTTCAAGATAAAGAGATGCATCTTTAAAAACCTTCTTTTTAATTCATTTTACATCAAGAAATATTTTTTATGACATCGGGCAAAGACACACAAAGTCCCACCTAAAAGTATTTCGTTTACGCCGAAAGCACAGCCTGGAATGCCTCCTGGGGAAGACCTATTTTTCCTACCATCTTCATCCTCTTTTTCCCCTCCTTTTGCCTATCTAAAAGCTTTCTCTTTCTGGTTATATCGCCGCCATAGCACTTTGCGGTTACATCCTTTCTAAAGGTTGGAATGGTTTCTCTAGCAATCACATTCTTTCCAATTGAGGCTTGAATTGAAACAGCAAATTGCTGCCTGGGGATTACCTCTTTAAGCCTTAAGCTTAGCGCCCTTCCCTTTTTATAGGCATCCTCCTTCCTAATTAAGGATGAAAGGGGCTCAACCATTTCGCCTCCTAGTAAAATATCAAGCTTAACCAGATTTACCTCCTTCCAATCTGAAAGGTCATAATCAAATGATGCCAAGCCACAGGAGACAGATTTTAATCTATCATAGAAATCAACCACCATCTCATAAAGGGGGATTTCATATTCCAGGATAAGCCTTCTTCCCTCAATGTAATTTATTGCCTTTTTTATTCCCCTCTTTTCCTTAACCAGATTTAAGACAGGAGAGAAGTATTCCTCTGGAACAATGATGGTTGCCTTGATATAGGGCTCTTCTGCCTTTATAATTGAGGCAGGATCAGGGAAATCTATAGGGTTTTCTATTTCAAGCACCTTTCCTCCGGTAAGATAGACCCTGTATGGAATGCTTGGAGAAGAAAAGACAAGGGAAATTCCATATTCCCGCTCAAGCCTCTCCTGGACGATATCCATATGCAAAAGCCCTAAAAACCCACACCTAAAGCCAAACCCCAAGGCTTTTGATGATTCCTTATGAAAGGTAAATGAGGCATCATTCAGGGAATATTTTTCAATGCAAGAGGCAAGCACCTGGAAATCCGTTCCCTCACCTGGGAATATGGATGCAAAGACCATTGGTTTAAGCCTTTTATAGCCAGGAAGGGGTTTTTCTGCCTTTAGCCCTTCGGTTGTTATGGTATCGCCAACTGAGGCATCAGATAGCCTTCTTATCCCCGCACAGACATAGCCAACCTCTCCTGCTTTAAGCTCGCTTTTTTTAAAAAGCCCCATTTTTAGGGTTCCCAGCTCTACTACATCATAGCTTGTATTGTTTGACATTAGGATGATAGTGTCTTTTTCTTTTATTATCCCCTGAAATACCCGACAATAAAGGACAACGCCCTTGTAGGGGTCAAAGTATGAGTCAAAAATTAAGGCTTGTGTTGGTTTTGATATATCGCCCTCTGGCGGAGGTATATCCTTTACAATCCTTTCAAATATCTCGTTTATTCCTATCCCCTCTTTGGCAGAGGCAAGAATTGGTGTTTCATCGGTCAAAGTTTTTATCTGGGAAAGAACCATATCAAGGTCAATGCTCTCTATATCTATCTTGTTGATTATCGGGATGATTTTCTTATTTTGTGCCTTGGCAAGGTTGACATGGGCGATGGTTTGTGCCTCAACGCCCTGTGAGGCATCAACCACCAAAAGAACACCCTCAACCGCGGCCAAACTCCTTGCCACCTCATAGGAAAAATCAACATGGCCCGGAGTATCAATGAGATTTAGGATATATTCCTTTCCAGCCAGGTTATATACCATCCTTATCGGATGTGCCTTTATGGTTATTCCTCTCTCCCTTTCTAAATCCATATTGTCAAGGATTTGTTCCTTCATCTTCTCCTTTTCGATGGTCTTGGTCCATTCAAGAAGCCTGTCAGCCAGGGTTGTCTTTCCATGGTCAATATGGGCAATTATTGAGAAATTTCTTATATTATCCAATATATCCAAACAAAATTGGTTTTTCAAGTAATCGTTGTTCGGGATTAGGGATTCGGGATTTAAGGATTGGTAAATTCAATCCCTAACCCCCAATCCCTAAATCCCAAATTCCTATGCGGTTGGGGAGATTCGAACTCCCAACCTACTGATTCGCAATCAGTTGCTCTGTCCAATTGAGCTACAACCGCTATTCAAGCAAATATACTATTTTTGATTGTTTTTGTCAATTTTAACATTTTGATATAGTAACATCACAAAAACCTTGACAAAGATAGAAAAATGGTATTTAATTTATGATATGAAAAAGGTATTATTTTTTCTCTTTATTGCCTTTTCCTCATTTTGTGCTGATATTCCCATTCCAAAGATAAATTTAGGGATTGCCCCCTCTAAACCAGAGGATGTTGCAATGAGCCTTCAAATTCTATTCATCCTTACCATCCTCGCCCTAGTTCCCTCAATTATTATGATGGTTACATCATTTGTAAGGATAGTCATTGTCCTTACATTTGTAAAACAGGCTTTGGCAATCCAACAAGCACCTCCCCAGCAGGTAATCACAGCCCTTGCTTTGTTTTTAACATTTTTTATTATGTCTCCTACCTTGGATAAAATTAACAAAAATAGCCTAACACCATACCTTGAGAAAAGGATTACAGGAGCAAAGGCATTGGAGGAGGCATCTATCCCTGTAAAGGATTTTATGTTAAGGCAGACAAGGGAGAAAGACCTGGCCTTGTTTGTAAAAATATCAAACCTAGAAAGGCCAAGAACACCAAAGGATATTCCCATTCTAACCCTTATCCCAGCCTTTATGACATCTGAGATTTCCATTGCCTTTCAGATTGGAATATTGCTATTTCTGCCATTTCTTGTTATAGACATTATTGTTGCCTCTGTGCTTATGTCTATGGGAATGATTATGCTTCCACCTGCTATGATTTCCTTACCATTTAAAATCCTTTTATTTGTTATGGTTGATGGATGGAATCTTTTAATCCATAGGCTTGTTTTGAGTTTTCATTGAGATGACAGAAGGGTTAGTAATCAAGCTTTTTCAAGAGGCTATTTTTTATACCATAATCCTTTCCCTTCCTATGCTTGCTGTATCAATCATTGTTGGTTTAATCATCTCCATCCTTCAAACAGCAACATCCATTCAGGAGCAAACCATAACATTTGTCCCAAAGATCTTGGCTGTCCTTATTACAGGTGGGTTATGTGCTGCCTGGCTTGGGAAAACCATTGGGTGGTGGACAACAAGGGTGTTTGAGCTAATTTCAACCCTTTAATAATGGAAGTTTTACTTTCTGAATTCCAAAAATTCTTGCTTGTATTCCTTAGAATATCTGGAATATTTATTACAGCCCCTCTGTTTTCAAGCCCAAATATAGGCTATCCAATAAGGGTGGCCATCTGCCTCCTTGCATCAATTGCAGCGACACCCCCTGTCCTTTCCTTTATCCCAAACCCTCCAACAAACATCATTAGCTATGCTATTCTCTCCATATCCGAGATTATTATTGGGCTTACCATTGGGCTTTTTGCCTCTTTTATTGTCTCTCTATTTAGCCTCTCAGCAGAATTCTATTCTGTTTCAATGGGATTTGCTATAAGCAATGTCTTTGACCCGGTCTCTGAGGTAGAACAACCCGTTATTGGGCAATTATTAGGCCTATTTGGTCTCCTTGTATTTATTACAATAGATGGGCCACAAACAATCCTTTATGCGGTAATTTCTTCATTCAAATTTGTTACAGGGTTATCTCTAGCCTCATCAAAAATCCTCTCTTCTTCTACGATTGAGATGTTTTGCAAGATGTTTGCCACAGCCCTTAAGATCAGCTTTCCCCTTCTTTGTGTATTATTCCTGGTAAATCTTTCATTGGGCCTTCTTTCAAAGGCAGCACCTTTGATAAACATTATGATCTTTGGCTTTCCCATTACCATTCTTTCTGGACTGATTGTTCTTTTTCTTCTCTTTCCTTTTCTTTGGAATGTTTCCTCCTCTATATTTCAAGAGCTATTCTCTGATATAGATAAGCTTATAAGAAGCCTATGAATTGTAAATTTTAAATTGCAAAGGGTTTGTTATAATTGCGGAAGGGATTTAGGTAATGAGCCTGCGATTAGGGGGTTAAGGGGTTTTACCTGTTTTCCTTGTAGATATAATTTTGACAAAAGGGGAGGAGAGAAATTTCTTCTTGAGCATCAGAGCTATCAAGAAAAAAAGGAAGATTGGGAATTAAAACATAAGGATAAATGGGTTAAATGCCAGAGGCTTAAAGGATTTGCCTGGATAAGTTTATATCTTTTAGTAATTTTTCTCCTTACTCCATTTTTCCTCTTTCTCTTTGAGAAAACCAATAAAATTATCCCTATTTTTTGTTTTTTAATCTCAGGGGCATTTTTTATTATTCGGATGGTTTTATTAAAAATAAAAATCTCATCACAAGAGCCTCCAGAGATCCCAAGAAAAGAGCCTAATACACTATTGGCTATGCTTGATGTTGTTTTTGATGGGGAATTAGATGGAGAATTTCTTAAATTCAAGGGCTATCCACCAGATTGGAAAGAAAGACAAGATAAATGTTTAACCCGTGATGGACATAAATGCAGAATTTGTGGAAAGACCACAAGGTTACATATACATCATATAATGCCTATATCATTTGGTGGAATACATAGCTTACAAAACCTTATCACCCTTTGTTATGCCTGCCATAAAAAGCAGGAATACTATCAACATCCAAGCTTAATAATGGAGAATATTAAAGCCAATAAAAGATATTGGGTTTCTTCACATACAAGATTCGGTGGAAAAAGCATCCCTGGCTATTTCAGAAAAACAGGAAGAAGGGGAGGATTCTGGCGTAGGATAAGAAGGGTAAAATCATTATGACATTTTTGTTGACAAATGTTTAAAGAGAGAATAAAATAAAAATATGATTGAGTTTATAAGAAATATCTCCATATTTGTTAGTATTTTTGCCATTCTTGCCGCTGTTATCCTTGGTATCCGCGGAATGCTACAAGAAAAAAGGTTTAAATTTGTAAGGGATGAGGATGCAAAAAAGATTGAAAGTTTAGCAAAGGAAAGGGAGGAATTAAAGAAGGAATTGATAGAGAAGCTTGATATGCTTGCAAAAAGCTCTGATATAGAAAGGAATACCCTGTTAGAAATTATTAAAAGGAGGGATGAAAAAGGAGAAGAGGAAAAAGAAGACCTTACAAATTGGCTTGAATATAGAATGACACGAATGCAAGATGAGATAGAAAATAGAATAAAGGATAGGTTAAATCGCATCCTCCTTCAAATTGAGGATATAAATGCCCGGCTTTTAAAGCTAGAAAAACAGGGTTAGTGGTTAAATTCTTAACAATTCTCGTCCTTTTCTTTACAAACCTATATCCCATTACCGCAAAAGAAGAATATGAAGAAGGCTGTTTTTTGCTTTCAAAGGCTAAATATTCAGAGGCTATTTTAAAATTTAAATCCGCTATTTCCAAAAACCCATATTACAAAGAGGCTTATAATAAACTTGGACTTGTCTATTGCCAAAAAAAAGAATATAAAAACGCAATTACTTCATTTAAAAAGGCAATTTCTTTGGATAGCTCCTATACAGAGGCTTATAATAACCTTGGGCTTGCCTATGAAATGACAGGAAGAATAGATGATGCTATTAAAGTCTACCAAATAGCAATAAAACAGGACCCAACCAACCCAGAATTTCATTATAATTTAGGCTCTTCCCTTTACAAAAAAGGACAAATATTTGATGCAATTAAGGAATACAAAAAAACTATAGAGATTGAGCCATCCTTTTATTCATCCTACATTAGACTGGGCGATATATATTGGAATGACAAGAAGATGAAGGAAGAAGCAATAATGTATTATGAGGATGCAAAGGCAAAGAACCCAGGATCACCTCTTCCACATTTAGGTTTAGGAAGGCTTTATTTTCAGACAAAGGAAATACAAAAGGCAATCTGGGAATATAAAAAGGCAATCCAGAAGAATAAAGAGCCAATAGATGAATTAAGGGAGCTTGGAAATATTTATATAGAAAAGGGGGATTATAAAGGGGCAGCAAGCCTTTACAAAAGGCTTTTAAGCCTAAAACCCCAGGATAAGGTTGCAAAATATAGCCTTGGTCTTATTTATGAAAAAATGGGCAGTTTTTCTGATGCTTTATCTATGTATGAAGATGGATTAAAGATTGAAAAAGATGAGGTATTGCAATTTTCAAAGGAGGGACTTATTTCCCTTTTAAATGAACCTACATATTCTGAAAGGAGAAAGGAGGGATCTATTTTGCACCTTAAATCTGGTGAGGATTATCTTAAGAAGGGAATAATTAAGCTTGCAGTATACGAACACAAAAGGGCAATTTCCCTAAATCCTTTGGATTTAAAGACAAGGTTTTCCCTGGCAAGGATATATGAAAAAAAGGAGATGTTTAGTAATGCAGAAGATGAGCTTGTAAAGATTATAGAGCTTGAGCCAGCAAGCATAGAGGCATCTGATATGGTTGAAAGAATAAATTTTAAAAAGAAAAAGAGCATTGTATATCAGGAAAAGATAGATGAAATTCCAGAGCCAGAATTAAGGCTTATATTCTTTGTAATTTCCAAATCTCCCCTTATCTATCCAGATTCCCTTAATTATTTTGATAATCTCCTTAAAACCCTCCTCTCATATTCAAAGAAATTAAGCCTTATTGGACCCCAAGAATTTACAGATGATAAAAAAATAGCAATTGAGAAGGCAAAAGAAAAAGGGGCTGATTTCTTGCTCTTTGCAGAGATAAAAGAAGGTGAGAAAGAAATAAAAATAAGTGCAAGGCTAATAGATATGGAAAGCCTGAAGGAGGAAGAAATAATCTCTTTTGGCTCTGGAGATAACAGGATAAGGGAGGCAATCTATTATCTTTCAGAAAGGATAGAAGAATTGCTTCCGATAAAGGGAAAGATATTTAAGATAA
>JBFMED010000130.1:0-2018 GCA_040753475.1 bacterium | reverse complement strand
AATAACCACGCTATTTGTCTCTCTTTTCTCTTTTGTCAAAGGGTCAATTATCAAAATCTTTTCTATTTCATCGCCAAAAAGGGAAAGCCTTATTATTTCTTGAGATTGCGAGGGAAATATATCAATTATCTCACCCCTTACCCTGAATTCACCCCTTTCTGGTGATAGAGGATTTCTTTTATACTGAAGCCTTATAAGCTCCAAGAGAAAGCCATCCCTATCTATAAGGTCTTTGCAGGAAAGCTTGAGCATTGATTCATACCAATCAGAGGGAGAGCCAAGGTTATAGATAGAAGATACAGAGGCAACAACAATCACATCCTTTCTTGTCATCAAAGAAGAGGTTGCTTGTAGCCTCAATCTATCAATCTCGCTGTTTATAGAGCAATCCTTTTCAATGTATGTATCGGTTGATGGGATATATGCCTCTGGCTGGTAGTAATCATAAAAGCTGATAAAATAGCATACAGCATTTTCTGGGAATAGCTCTTTAAACTCTGAGTATAATTGGGCAGCCAATGTCTTGTTATGGGAGATAACCAAGGTTGGCTTGTTAATTTTGGCAATAACATTTGCGATGGTAAATGTCTTTCCACTTCCGGTAACACCCAATAAAACCTGGTCAGAAAAGCCAGAATTTAGCCCTTTGATCAGCCCTTCTATTGCGCTTGGCTGGTCTCCCTTGGGAGAAAAATTGCTTCTTAATATAAACAAAAATTCAAAGATTCCTCGCTTTTAGCCAATTTTCAATCTTAAGCCCTTCTATTCTTTCATAATGTGCAAGATTATTTGTAACCAATATCTTTTCTATTCCCTTAAACCAATAAATACAGGTATCAGTATCCCAAAGATATTTCATAGGTTTATTTCTTTGGTTGAAGACCTTCTAGTTTCGTATATCTCTTTGATTATCTCCTCTGCACTTCTTTTATCCTTCCAACCTCCGAAGGAATCCCAAAATAGCCCCCTTTCTTCTTTTGGGATATTTCTTTCTACAATAATTATCTCTACCCTATGGGATTTTAGGCCATCAAACTCTTTGGGCAAGAAAATCATTCCATCTGGCAAAATCTCTGTTTCAAATCTATAAGTTTTCATTTTGTTAATGGGATGTTGCAAAACTTAGGTTGTAAATTTTTTCTTTTCTGCGATCAAATTTTAATATAATTCTCAATTCTATCGGCAAGCTGTTTTAATTGCTCTTTAAAATCCATACTCTTTTAAGACATAGTTATTTTATCAATTAAATCTTATTATTGCAATAAATTTTTATTTATAGTTCTTTGCATAAATGGTCATAATATAGTCAGCACACTAAATCTTCATAAAATGGTAACTACTCAGGTTTTTTAAGTTACTTTTTGCTAAAAATGTAAAAATATGAAGAAAAATCTTAAAATTCCAAATCACAAATTCCAAACAAATTTACCCCGTTAGATATGAGATTATCTCAAGGAGTAATTCTAAAAATACAAAGTTATCTAACGGGGTGAAAATATCTAATGAGTAAAAATTCAGGCTCTGGTGCAAAAATTGTAAGGGTTAATGTAGACTGCCTTCATCTTTGAAATAGAGTTTATTTGTCTCTTCCTTCTCTTTGCCAGATACTTCTCTAACTACCTCTTTCTTGGCCTCTTCTATAGGCAGAATATGTTTTCGTTCTAACTTGCGTTTATACTTTACAGCACTTCTTATGATGTCTCTTGCAATATGAAACTTACAGAGATAGGTTTCTTTACTTTATAATATCGGAAGGTTGACCTTTTTCCTTTAGTCTTTATTTTTCAAAGAACATCCCTTACAAAATTTGCACCAATCCCTTATTTTTCATCTACGACAAAGTTAAATAGACATGAAGAAATTATACTAAAATAGTTACCTTTTTTCTTTCTATACTAAAACAAAATTGGTTTTCGGCTTTAAGTTCCTACCAATTGAAACTTTTCTGTAAGTAAGGATTCTAACTCTCCTCCATATGCATCAAAGCTATTAAAGAATTTTACAATATTTTCTCTAAT
>JBFMED010000129.1:0-7850 GCA_040753475.1 bacterium | reverse complement strand
TTGCTTTCTTTGTGCCTTTGTCCCTTTGCCCCTTTGTGCCTAGCTATAGGGTAGCTAAACACGTACGAAAATTTTTAATAAAATTTCTTTACAAAAAGAAGATTGATTTTTATAATATATTTTAGGGGTGAAGAAAAATGAATAGCTTTAAAACATTTATTTTGCTATGTGGCCTTACCTTTTTGCTTCTTGCAATAGGAAGGGTAGTTGGAGGGCAATCTGGGCTTACCTTTGCCCTGATTATGGCAGGGATAATGAATTTGGGGGCATATTTTTTCTCTGACAAAATTGTCCTTGCAATGTATGGAGCAAAAGAGGCATCTGAAAAGGAGCTACCCGATGTCCATAGGATTGTCCATAACCTTACTCAGGCATCAGGGATGCCAAAGCCAAAGGTTTATCTTATGGAGGTAGCTTCGCCAAATGCCTTTGCTACAGGAAGAGACCCGAAGCATGCCTCTGTTGCTGTAACAACCGGAATATTAAAGCTCCTTTCCTATGATGAGCTAGAGGGTGTTATAGGTCATGAGCTTGCCCACATAAAGAATAGAGATATTCTTATTGCTACCATTGCGGCAACCATTGCCTCTGCCATAAGCTATCTTGCTCATATGGCACAATGGGCGGCTATTTTTGGAGGAGGTCATCGGGATGAGGAGGGAAGAGGCAGCAATCCTTTGGTTTTCCTTGCCATAGCCATTGTCGCACCATTAGCCGCTTTGATAATTCAGATGGCAATATCAAGAGGAAGGGAATACCTTGCTGATGCTGAGGGAGCAAGGCTCTGTGGTTCTCCCAATAAGCTTGCCTCCTCCCTTGAGAAATTAAGAATGGGTGTCTCTAGGATTCCAATGGATGCAAATCCATCAACCAGCCATATGTTCATTGTCAATCCATTATCTAGTGGGTTTTTCCTTTCCCTTTTCTCAACCCATCCTCCCATTGAAGAAAGGATAAGGCGTTTAAGGGAGATGATAAGATGAAAAAAGGAATCCACCCAGATTACAAAAATGTTGTGGTAAGTTGTGCCTGCGGAATGAGCTTTGAGACAAGGTCAACCTATTCCAAAGGAAATGCCATAAGGCTTGAGATATGCTCAAATTGCCATCCATTCTTTACCGGAAAGCAAAAGCTGGTTGATACAGCAGGAAGGGTAGAGAGGTTTCAAGAGAGGTATAGGAAGAAAAAGGGCAATTGATTGTATATCTTAACGGCAATTTTAAAGCATTAGAAAAAGCCCATATTTCTCCCCTTGACCATTCCTTCCTTTATGGTGACGGCGTATTTGAGACCATCAGGGCATATAAGGGAAAAATTTTTAAGCTAGATGAGCATATAGAAAGGCTTAAAAATGCAATTTCTATATTAGAGATAAAAATCCCAAAGATTGATAAAAAAAACCTCTACCAACTTTTAAGCTTAAATAACCTAAAGGATGCAATTATAAGGATTACCATTTCAAGGGGAGAAGGGCAAAGGGGAATAGACCCTGCTTTATGCAAAAAGCCAAATATTGTTGTCATCACAGAGGAATTTAGGGGCTTTTCAAAAAAATGTGTATCTGCGACAATATTGGATATAAGAAGGCAGCATCCAAAAACCCTTCCTTCCATAAAATCAAACAATTACCTTCCAAATATCCTGGCAAAGATTGAGGCAAAGAAAAAAGGGGTAGATGAGGGAATATTCCTTACCATTGATGGCTATGTAGCTTGCGGAATAACAAGCAATATATTTATTTATAGCAGGGGTAAGCTAATTACCCCTCCTTTATCTACCGGGATACTCCCTGGGATTACAAGAAAGGTTATAATTGAAATAGCAAGCTCAATTGGCATCCCTGTTCTTGAGAAAAGATTTAGAAAACCTGCCCTCTTTGAGGCAGATTGTGTATTTCTAACAAGCACAGGCTATGAAATTATGCCCATTGCAAGAATAGATAATTGTGTATATAAAATCCCACAAGCATTGGTAGACAAGCTTCTTTCTTTATTTAGGGAGAAAGCATGTGTTTCATCTTTTAATCAAAAATTCTAATGTCTTCTCTATTATCAGGTCTTTCTTAAATGCCTCTCTTTTTTCAGGGGATAATGCCTTTTCTATGGCATCATTTGAAAAATTCCTTTCAACCCATTCTTCATACTCGGAATCAGAGACAACGATATTTTTAGCCTTTGCTATTTTTTCTAATATCAAAAAGGTTTTTACATTCTTTTCCGCCTCATTTCTAAGCTCACTACGAAATGCATCGGCTGTCTTATTTTGCAAGGAAAGAAATCTTTCAAATTGCATATTCTCTCTTTCAAGGTTATAAAGAAATGTATGAAACATCTCTTTATACTTACCAATTATCAAGCTCTCTGGAGCATCAAATTGTATCCTTTTGAGAAGCTCAGAAATCATCTGTTCTTTAAGGCTTTCTTTTTCCCTTTCTTCCTCTATCTTTGTAAGATTATCCTTTATCCTTGCCTTTAATTCCTTTAAATTTTTAAAATCTCCAACCTTTTTTGCAAAATCATCATCAAGCTTTGGCAAGATTCTTTCCTTTACACCCAATACATTTGCTTCAAACTTCACATTTTTCCCTGCAAGCTTTTCATCATTTGTATCTTCTGGCATCTCTATCACAAATTCCTTTTCATCCCCTTTGCAAAGATTAAGAAGCTCGTTTTCAAGCTTCTCGGGGAAAACAGATGCTCCTATCTCTATATAAAGACCAGAATGTTCTGTGGGCTTTCCAGATGGAGGGTAAGAAATAAGGTCAACCACAGCTATATCGCCCTTTTTTATCTTGCCATCTTTCTCCTTTAACTCTCCCTTTTCTTTCATAAGCATCTCTAAATGTTTTTCTATTTCTTTCTCATCTATCTTTATCTTCTTATAAGAAAGCTTAATATCATTATAATTTGGAATCTCAAAGCTTGGCATAACCTCCATCATTATCTTGAAAGAAAGGGGATTTTCCTTTTTAAAATTAACTTCAGCTAGGAAAGGACCGGTTAAGGGTTCTATCTTCTCATTATCTAAGGTCTCTTTTGTTGCTTTTGTAATAAGATGCTCTATAGCCCTATCTTCTGCCTCCTTTGAAAATCTTGCCTCAAAGATAGGCCTTGGAATCTTTCCCTTCCTAAACCCAAATGTCCTTGCATATCTTTGTATTCCATCATAAGCATCCTTAAGGCTTCCTTTAACAACATCCCATTCTATACTTATTTTAAACTCTATTATTGACCCCTTTAAATTTTTCTTTTCAATTTCCATAATTTAATTTTCATCCTCTGTTTGGATGTAATATTTCCCATTGCCCTAATTAAACCCTCCTTTGAGCGTTTCGTTCTTTCTTCAATACTTTCCCTTATTTTCTTAAGAATCTCGCCTGCTTGTGTTGGGGTTGCTGCCCTTAGATCAGCCACCATATCAGATATGGTAAGGTCTGTCTCATGACCAACCGCAGAGATAATGGGAATTTCTGATGCAAATATTGCCCTTGCAACAATTTCTTCATTGAATGGCCATAAATCCTCTAATGAGCCACCTCCCCTTCCAACAATTAGGACATCTGGCTTTTCTTCTAATTTATTCATATAAAATATTGCAGAGGCAATCTCACCTGCTGCCTCGTCTCCTTGAACCTTTACACCCTTTATCAATATCTCTATATCGGGAAGGGTTTTTAAAAGGTCTTTAATTGCTGCACCGGTTAAGGATGTAATAATTCCAATTCTTTCTGGTAAAAATGGAATGGGCTTTTTATGAGCTGCCTCAAATAACCCCTCTTTCTTAAGCCTTTCCTTTAATTCCTCGAATTGCCGCCAGAGGAGACCCTTTCCAACCGGCTCAATAAAGGAGACAATTATCTGATATGTTCCCCTCTTTGCATAAACGCTTATTTCTCCATAAACATTTACATTCTCACCATCCTTTGGAATCTTTAAAAATTTTTCTTTCATCCATAGTGTAATTATACCAAAAAACAATGGGTTTTAAAAACTAAAAACTATCCAATTGCCTATGTAAAAATGATAATGGACAAAAGCCCTTTTCTGGATTATACTTTTGATAATTGAAAAATCTAAAGATTGAAAGACCTAAAAATTGCTCTTGTAATCTCTAGCCTGTTTTTTATGTCTTGCCATCAGCAAATAGCAGAGGATGGTTCGCTAAATAACTACGCTATCTATTGCATCAAAAATAATCTATGGGATAGCGCTATGTTCTATTTAGAAAGGGCAAAAACCCTCTATCCCAATTCGGCAAAGATAAATAATAACCTTGGCGTAGTCTATGAATATTTTGGAAGAAAGAATGAGGCAATTTCATTTTACAAAAAGGCAATAGAGATTGACAAAGAAGAGGCATATTATAAAAATCTCGCAGGAATTGTCTCCTTTAAAATTCCAAAGGGATTAAAGAATAACCCTTTGGCTGAAAAGATAAGAATAGAAAAAAACCTTCCAGCCTCTATTGATCTTTCAAAGACAGAAAGGATTGGCCTTTGTATTTCTTGTGAGGATAAAAACCTTATTCCCCTTATCCTATCAGCCATAAAAGAGCAAATAATAAGGGAGACAAATTTTTATATTGTTCACCACGAAGCCTATCCAAAAACCCCTGATGAGATTAAAAATATAAGCCTAAAGCTTCTTGTAGATAATATCCTTTTGATTGATGTTTTTAAGTATAATGTTTCTGACTTAGCTGACTTTGATGTTTCTACAAAATTTATCAAGGATGAAAATAGATATGAATTCTTAAGGTCATACTATACAGATAGAAAGGCAAGCCTTTCATCTTCCCTTTCTTTATTTGATAGTAATGGTTCTTTGCTTTTCAAAAAGGATTTTAATACAGAGGAAAAGAAGAGATACAGCGAAGAAAATCCATATATCTATGATTATTCCTTAATCTTTGGCCTTACCAAACCTTTGGTTTCTTCTTTTCTTTCTTTAATTACCCAGAAAAATTATACTATAGAAAGATGGCTTATAAGGGATTAGCGAGATTTATTCTATTCATTTTTGTCCTTTCCTTGGGGATTTATGGAATTAGGATGGCTCTTTTTTCTTCCCTTTTTACCATAAAAAATGTAGAGGTAAAGGTATGGGGTGATATATCAGAAAATGAAATTATAAGATTATGGAAGGGATTTTTAAGACAGAACTATCCAGGCATTGCCCCCAATCTTTTTAAACTAAAAAAAGAGGCCCTTTGTAGATATATCCTTTCTGATGTAAGGGTAAAAAGGGTAGAGATAAAAAGGTATCCCCCACATAGGATTGTTATTCTCATAGAGCCAAGAAGGGCTTTTTTATGGATTAAAGATGGTCTCGGCGTTGATAGAGAGGGGGTTATATTTCCTATAAAAGGGACACAAAGTCTGGCATATCTTTCGGGTTTTGAAGGGAAAAAAATGAAGGATGTAATAAATGTTTCTTCCCTATTTTTTCTTTTAAAAGAGGCAAAAAATTATTCTTTCTTTACCAAGATAAAAGAAATAAGGCTTGAAAAAAATAAGGCATTCTTTTCTTTAAATAGCCTCTGGGTATGTATCCCCTTAGAAATGAAAAACTCTACAAAAAGGTTTAAAAGGCTTGAGGCTATTCTTAAAACAGACCTTTCTGATGTAGGGCTTATAGACTTAAGCTATGATGATGATGTTTTGCTTTCTCCCTCCTTTTGAGGAAAGGCTTGTTTTGGCTCGCAAAGGGTAACAATTGCCATTGGGCTATTATCTCCATGTCTACAAGGAAGCTTAAGAACTTTTGTATATCCACCCTCCTGTTGTAATTCCTTTGCCTCTTCAAATATCTTCTTTGCAACCTCTTTGTTATGGAGATTTGAGATAATGTTTCTATGGGAAGCAAGGGTTTGCTTTTTTGCCTCTGTTAGCAGCCTTTCAGCAAGCCTTGATAAAGCCTTTGCTTTTGTATAGGTTGTTTTTATGGTCTTGTGCCTAAAAAGCTCTGTTGCCAGATTAGAAAGAAGTGCCTTTCTATGGCTTATAGAGCCTTTAAGCTTAAGATGTTTCTTCCTGTGTCTCATTTTCTACAATCCCGGCTTATGCCTTTTTCATTTCCTCTTCTGATAAAGGCTCTAAAAGCTCATCTACGCCTGACATTCCCAATGTAAGGTTATAATCAACAAGTTTTTCCTTTACCTCTCCAAGAGACTTCCTTCCAAAATTTTTCATCTTTAATAGCCCTGTTTCATCCATCTTTACAATATCTCCAATCCTTGTTATTCCTGCAAGTCGAAGGCAATTAGAGGCCCTTACAGATATTTCAAGTTCATCAATACTCGTATTTAAAACCTTTCTCATCTTTTCTCTTTCTTCATCAACCTTTTCTAAAGGTTCTTCTTTAATCTCAAATGGCTCTGGATTTTGGAAGAAAGATGTCCAATCAGATAATATAGATGCGGCTTTTATTACAGTCTCCTTTGGGCTAATCGCACCATTTGTTGTAATTTCAAGTATAAGCCTTTCGTAGTCTGAAATTTCGCCTATCCTTACATTTTCAACCGAGAAGTTCACCCTTTTTATGGGAGAAAAATAGGCATCAATCGGAATTACACCTAATCTCTCTTCCCTTTTTGCCTCATTAGCAGGAACATAGCCAACACCGCGCTCTAATTCCATCTCCAGTTTTATTTTTCCCTCAGATACTGTTAAAAGATGGTGTTCTGGATTGACTATCATTACATCTGCTGGAGTTTTTATCATTCTAGCAGATACAGACCCTTTTCCTGCCTCTAAAAACAATTCCTTTTTTCCATCTCCTTCATATTTAAAGATAATCCCTCTGATATTTAGGATAAGATCAATTGGGTCTTCTAATATACCTGGAATTGCTGTAAATTCGTGAAGAATGCCATCTATTTTAATAGAGGTAACCGCCGGTCCTTCTATAGACGAAAGCAGTATTCTTCTTAGACTATTGCCTATAGTAATGGCAAATCCCTTTGTAAATGGTTCAGCAATAAGCTTTCCATATGTAGGGCTTTCCTCCTGCCATTCTAATTTTTTAATCCCACATCCTTCCATATTTTTCCTCCTTTTAACCAATTCATCAACATAATGCTAAACTAAACACATATCCTTATTTAGAATAGAATGCAACAATTTTATTTTCTTCTATGGGAGTTGCTATTTCTTTTCGCTCTGGAAATCTCAAGACCTCTATCTTTTTACCATCTAGCTTTAGCCAGGGAGGAAGATTAACCGCCGTTAATCTTGGTTCTCTATCCAATTCTATTGTTTCAGCAACCTTAACAAGATATGATGGGATATTCATCTTTCTTCCCCTTATCTTAAGGTGATTGTGAGACACCATTTGTCGTGCCTCTTTTCTAGATTCTGCCCAACCTGCCCTATAAATAACATTATCAAGCCTCCTTTCAAGCATGATAAGAAGATTATCTCCACAAAGCCCTTGCAAGGCTTTTGCCTTCTTAAAATAATTCTTAAATTGCCTTTCTAAAATCCCATATATATATTTTGCCTTCTGCTTTTCAACAAGCTGTTCTCCATAATCCGAAATTTTTCTTTTCTTAAGGTTTGCTCCTTGGCTTCCAGGTGGATATGATCTTTTGTTAAACCCACATTTCTCACTCAAACACCTTTTTCCTTTAAGGAAGAGTTTTTCGGCTTTTGCCCTACAAATTCTACAACTTGAACCTCTATATCTTGCCATCTTAAAAACTAAAAACTATTTAATAAATCGTATATGTTTAGCTACCCTATAGCTAGGCACAAAGGAACAAAGGGACAAAGGCACAAAGAAAGCAAGTAACAAATAAACTCTGTGCCTTTGTGCCTTAAGTGCCTTAAGTGCCTTAAGTGCCTATTTCCC
>JBFMED010000128.1:0-2520 GCA_040753475.1 bacterium | reverse complement strand
TTGTTGGAATAGCCATAGGAACATTTTCTTCAGATTGTATGGCAAGCCCCCTCCTTTATGAATGGCATATAAGAAGCAAGGCAAAGAAAGTCTAAAAGGTCTACCCTTGAATAGCTAAACACTTACCTTAATTTTTATTGAGGAATAATCTCGCAGAATACATTCTCAATCTGACCATCGCGAAGGATTGGATTTATCTCTTCTAAAATCTTCTTCTTAAATGCCCCCTTCCCTTCTTTTGTTGCTATCTCTGGGGTTGATGAGATAAGGATGGTATTTATAATATCCCTCATCTCTGGCTTTCTCTCTTCAAGCTCTTTTATAAGAAACTCATATTTTTTAGCATCATAACTAAATGTAAGCTTTTCTACCTTAACATATGTAGGCTCCTCTGGATTTATTATCTTTGCCAAAAATTCACCAAGCTCAAAGTAATGGACTTCTTCTTCCTTTTCTTCAATTTCTTCTGGTTTTATGAGAGGCTCTGGAATCTCATCCTTCTTTGCTACCTTCTTTGCAACAATAATGGCAACTACACCAGAGAGAACCAATCCAATGATTATAGCAAGAACAATGACAATAGGCCCCTTTGGAAGACCCTTTTTAGGCTTCTTTTCCTTTTCCTCTTCTTTTTTCTCCTCTTCAGCCATATCTTTTTAAATTCCTAAATTATTGTCCCAATATCTCCATATAAACATCACTTATCCTTCCCTTCTTTGGATTTATTATTTTGTTTATCTCTAGGATTAGCTCCTTTTTTAAAGCCATTTTCCCATCAAATGTTGCAACATCAGATGATTTTTTAATAAGAATATCATTTACTAAGCTCTTTATTTGTGCCTTTCTCTCTCCTATCTCTGCGGCTAGATATTTATATTTTCTTCCTTCATAGGCAATACAAAGGTCTTTAATCTGAACATACCTTGGTATATCAGGATCGGTTAAGCGAACAAGAAAATTTCCCAGATTAGAAAAGTTTAATGGCTCAGAGGCAGGAATAAACTTTTCCTCTTTTTCTGGAGAAATAACAAGGTTGTATGGCTTATATTTTTTTGCAATCATAAATGAGATGAAAGCAGAAAGAGAGACAGCCACGCTAAGGCTTATTATGATTATGGCAATCTGGACAATTGGATTGCTTAAAATAGAAGGCTTTTTCTCCTCCTCTAATAAAAGATCCTCTTCTGTCATTGTCTAAAATATTACTATAGATTCAATTAGTTTGTCAAGTTTGGCAATCTAAAACTTACCCATATTTTTTGCTTTCTGGTTATGCCAAAAGGAAAACAAGGATTCCCTTACTAACAACAAGTTTATTCCTTGCTTGAGCAAAGATTATAGAATTTTTTCCTTCGGCTATCTCATCCTCTATCTCTTCTCCCCGATGTATGGGCATACAATGCATAATCGAACAATTTTCTTTTGCAGAGGATAGAAGGCTTTTGTTTATCGTAAAGCCAGAGAAATCCTTAAGTCTTTTTTCTTTCTCTTTTTCCTGACCCATACTTGTCCATGTGTCTGTATAGATAACCTCTGCATCCAAAACAGCCTTTTTTGGGTCTGTGATTGTTTTTATGGTTGCTCCACTTAATGCACAATATTCCTTTGCCCTCTTTAAAATATCCCTTTTTGGTCCATATCCCTTTGGAAAACAAAGGGTTATGTTTATTCCCATCATTGATGCAAGTAAAAGCCAGCTTGAGGCAACATTGTTACAACAATCGCCGATGAATGATAGATTAAGGCCTACAATCTTTTCCTTATGCTTCCAAATTGTCCAAAGGTCTGAGAGAACCTGGCAGGGATGCTCATCATCGGATAAAGCATTTATAACAGGCACATTGGCATATTTAGAAAGGGTAAGAAGCTCGGAATGAGAAAATACCCTGGGAATAATGCAATCACCGTATCCAGAAAGAACCCTTGCTATATCCTTTATCTCCTCCCTTGTTCCTAAACCTACCTCATTATCTGTAATAAAAACGCTTTCTCCTCCCAGGCTTTTTATTGCAATCTCAAAGGAAAGCCTTGTTCTAAGGGATGGCTTTTTAAAGAGAAGAATGGCTGTTTTATCAGAAAATGGCTTATAATCTGGCACCTCAATTATTCTATCTGTAAGGTTGAATATGCGCCAGATAGATGCTGGCTCAAGGTCAGAAATTGAAAGAAGGTGCTTCATCTTTTCTTGTAATTTGGGCATTCAACTACATTTGGCCTATTTGGATTATTGCAGGCACCTCTGTAATCATATTTACAGGTATCGCAGAGAAATCCCCTTTTAAAAAATAGCCTTATTATCCAATCCAGAATCTTCATTATTAAAATTCCTAAATCCTAAATTTTGCATTTTTCATTTTTCATTTTGCATTTCTTTTAAGATGGGCATTCTATTGACAATCCAGCGAAAAGCCCAGATTTGGATAAGGATTATGGTAAGGGAAATTACACATTCCATCCAGCCTGGAAAATGATGTGGTAAATACCATTTAAAGGCAATCATTGTAACATTTAGCCGGTTTA
>JBFMED010000127.1:0-4012 GCA_040753475.1 bacterium | reverse complement strand
ACCAAGCATTCCTGCCCAATGTCTTATTTTTGCACAATACAGAGTATCTGGATTATCTGGTTTCTCATAAAAAAATAGAATTTTCCTCCCTTAAAAAAAGAATTACTTACCACGACCCTTGTGACTGAGGTAGGGGGTGTGGAATATTTGAAGAACCAAGAAGGGTAATTAGGGCAATCCCTGAGGTAGAATATCTTGAGCTTTCTTTAAACAGGAGATATTCAACCTGCTGTGGAGGTGGAGGAGACCTTGAGATGATTGATAGCAATCTTTGCAATAAAATTGCCGAGAACCTGGTTTTAAAAATTGAGGAAAAAAATCCAGATATTGCTATTACCGCCTGTGGTCAATGCAAGAGGATTACCCAAAATGCAATAAAGGCAAAGGGTTCAAAGGTAAAGGTGATGGATATTGTTGAGCTTGTGCTTATGGCAACTTGACAGCTTGGTTTTTTAAAGATATAATATTATAAGAAGAAGCGAAAAAAAGCAGATTAAAAAGAAGGAGTAAAAATATGGCAAAATACAAAGAGATTGAGTTGCCAGGGGATCTCTATTACGATAGAGAAAACCATATCTGGGCAAAGTTAGAAGATGGGAAGATAAGGTGCGGGGTTGACCAATTTGGCCAAAAGGCAGCCGGGTCGGTGGCTTATCTTAAGATTAAGCCAAAGGGAGGAAATGCAATAAAGCTAAAGCCCTTTGGGACACTGGAGGCAGGAAAGTATATTGGTCCTTTAAAATCTCCGGTAGGAGGGACAATATTGGAGGTAAACCAAAATGTCCTTGATAACCCATCTTTGGTCAATACCGACCCTTATGGAGCTTGGATGGTATTGATTGAACCCTCAAACCTGGAGGAAGACCTAAAAGATTTGGTGCATGGCGAAGAGAATGTCCAAAAATGGCTTGAGGCAGATTACAAAAAATACGAAGAGGAAGGGCTATTTGCCAAGGAATAATGCCCCAGATTTTATTTTCCGCACCCTCAATAAAGCGATACGAGACATCTGAATTTAAGCCAGAGGGAAATTCATTCTTTGCTGTCTCAATAACTGGAAGTGCCTGTGGCTTAAAATGTAGCCATTGCTTGGGAAAAATCCTCTCCTATATGAAGGCTACCACCACGAAAGAGAGCCTTTATCGCTTTGCAAAGGGGCTATATTCAAGGGGTGGAAAGGGTTTATTGGTAAGCGGCGGTTCAAATAGAAATGGCGTTGTTCCGATGAGGCCATTTTTAAAAACATTAGAAAAAATAAAGAGGGAATTTAATTTTAAGCTGGTTGCCCACATCGGCATATTAGACAAAGAAACAGTGGCTGAAATAAAAGAAAGTGGGATTGACCGGGTGATGATCGACATTGTTGGTTCAGAGGATACACTAAGGGATGTATGCCATCAAAAAAGAGAAATGGCTGATTTTGAAGAGACCCTTTCTATCTTATGCAAATATGAGCTAAAGGTTGTTCCCCATATCGTCATTGGCTTGGATTTTGGAAAAATCAAGGGAGAATTCAATGCCTTAAAGCTTGTTTGTAAATATCCCATATATTCTTTGGTTCTTGTTGGCATCCTTCCTTTGCTTTCAACACCAATGTATGGGATTAAACCACCTAGCCCAGAAGAAATGAAAGATGTTTTTATTCGGGCAAGGGAGCTATTTCCTGATAAGCCAGTAATGCTTGGCTGCACAAGACCAATGGGACCTCATAAGATAAAGACCGATATTTTTGCATTAAGCGCGGGATTAAATGGGATTGCCTATCCTTCAGAAGGGATTGTTAGCCGAGCAAGGGATATGGGATATGAGCCCCAATTTAGCGAGGTCTGTTGCTCTTTATATGAACCCTGAATGGCTTCTTTTTGACACCCCCATACTTTCTGCCCCAGAGAACATTGCCTTGGACAGAATGTTGCTTGGTAAGAGGCAAAAGGATGAAATCCCAAATAGCTTAAGGTTCCTCCAATTCTTCCCCTGTGTCCTGATTGGCTATCATCAAACCACTCAGGAGGCAAGAAGGGAATTCTGTAAAGCGAGAAATATTGAGATAAATAGAAGGATTACCGGTGGCGGAGCAATATATTTTGATGAAAAATGCCTTGGCTATGAAATTATTGCCAAAAGGTCTGATCTTGGAAAAGGCTTTGATAAAATTACCGAAAGGCTATGCAATTGTGTGGTTTATTCCCTTCGTAAATTAAATGTAAATGCAAGGTTTAGACCAAGGAATGATATTGAGGTAGAAGGAAGAAAAATAGGCGGAAGCGGCGGCGTATTTGAGGGGGAGTATTTTCTCTTTCAGGGGACATTATTGCTAGGGGTTGATCTTGAGACAATGTTTTCTGCTCTGCAGGTTCCCATTGAGAAATTATCTGATAAGGAATTAGCCTCGGCAAGGGAGAGGGTTACCTCTTTAAGCGAGGTTCTTAAAAAACCCATCTCTATTTCTTTGCTAAAGGATATATTAAAAAAGGGGGTTGAAGAATGCCTTGGGGTTAAATTTAAAGAGGCAAAACTGCCCAAAATAAGTGCAAAAGCGATAAAAAGATTTTCCTCAAAAGAATGGATTGAGGAGATCCCTTCTGATTCTTCTTTGCAGGATACCATATATTCTTCCTACAAGGTTTCTTCTGGCTTAATTAAAATAGGGGCAAAGATTGAGGGAAAAACCTTAAGGCAGATATTGGTAAGCGGAGATTTCTTTGTCTTTCCCCAAAGAAGAATTTTTGACCTTGAGGCATACTTGAAGGATACACCCTTAATTTTTCTAGAGGAAAAGCTAAAGAAATTCTTTGCAGAAAACCCGATAGAAGGAATAAGCCATTCTGATTTACAAAAGGCAATTTCATTTATTTTAGAAAAGGAAGAATATAGGGATATGGGCATTTCAATCCCAGAGGCAAATAAAATTTTTACCATAAATGGAGGTCTGCTTGAGATTATAAGAAATGCCTCCTTTCTTCTTGTTCCCTATTGTGCAAAGCCGATTGCTTGTGAACATAGAAACGCTACAACCTGCAACAGGTGTGGAGAATGTAGCTGCGGAGAGGCTTATAACATAGGGGAGAGAAATGGCCTTACCCCCATTACAATCTTAAATTACGAAAACCTAAAGGAAACCCTAAAAAAGCTCAAAAGCCCATACATTGGCTCTTGTTGCTCTTCTTTCTTTAACAAGCATCAAGGGACATTTAGAAAGGGTCCTCCCTGTGTTCTGATTGATATTGAAAGCAAAACCTGCTATGAGCTTAAGCAGGAAAAAGAGGCTTACCAGGGAAATTTTGAAAACCAGACAAGCCTAAATATCCCTTTGCTTAAGAAGGTGATTGAGATTGGAAAAATGTGAAGAGGAAAAGGGAAAAAAGGGGACGGTTCTATTTATATTTATACTAAAACAAAATTGGTAATGAGCGAGTGAAGAAACTACTTTAGGTTAGCAATGAGAAAGAGTAAAGAAAAGATTAAGCAATTTGAAGAGGAATACATATCAAAAAGCCTAACCAATCACTAAAGAGAGGGGTCAAGCTGGGTTTATGTTTTGCCCGTGCCCGAATAGGCTAAATTTTTGTTGGCATAAGATAAAATTTATGCTAAACTATTTTCATTGTAAGGTTTTAAGATGGAAAGCCAAAATAGATTGAAAAAACAGAAGGGAGGTAAAATTATGGCTACTAAAAATCTTTTCCCTTTGCCAGGAATAATGAAAAAAGAGATAGGAGCCCTAGTAAAAAGGGGACTTTATGCTAACGAAGGTGAAATTTCCAAAGATGCCTTCAGGGTTTTGTTGGAAGTCAGACCAAATCTTAAAATAGAGGCAGCAGTTCAGCTTTATAAAGACAAGGAGATATCCCTGGGTAAGGCAGCAGAGATAGTAGGGATTTCTACGGTAGAGTTTAAAGATATTTTGGCAGATAGAGGAATAATTCGCCAGATAGGATCAAGAAATAAAAAGGAGTTTGTTGAAGGGTTGAGTCTAATAAAGGAATTGCGAAAATGACATCGTTTGTCTTTG
>JBFMED010000126.1:0-3239 GCA_040753475.1 bacterium | reverse complement strand
GAGGGCAAAGAAGCTTGAAAAATATTTAAAAGAAGATGTGCTTATGAAAATTGTTGTTTCGCATCAAAAGGGAAATTTTCTGATCGAGACCAGTATAAATGAGCACGGGAATATCATTCATTCTAAATCCTCCTTCCCTGATCTAAAGCTTTCCATAGATGAGAGCCTTAAAAAGATAGAAACCCAGGTTAAGAAGCTTAAGGAAAAGATAGCTGACCATAAAAAGGTTCATCTACCTTCTTTCTTTCAGGAGAAGAAAGAAGAACAAGTCCCTGTTATAAAGACAAGAAGAATAGAGCCAGCCATATTATTCATTGAAGAGGCACTAAGCGAACTTATCTCCCAAGAAAACCCATTTTTTCTCTTTAAAAACAAAGAAACAAATATGCACAATATTATCTATAAGGCAAAAAATGGAGCTTACCAAATCCTTGAATTCTAAAATCAAGGTCTTACAATTTTTAAGCACATCTAAAATAGGCGGAACAGAGAAAATGGTTTTATCCCTCATAAAAGGGATGGATAAAGCCATCTTTCAAAATGATGTTTGTATCCTTGATTCAAAGAGAGAAATGTCTTTTGAGTTTGAGAAAGAAACAAATGTTTATTATCTAAATTATGAAAAAGGAGGCATACTTAAAGCCACATTAAGCCTTTTTTGGTTTTTAAAAAGAAACAAATATGACATTATTCATATATATGGCTTTCGGGCAAATATTCTGGGAAGGATAGTAGGAAAAATTGCAGGCTGTCAAAGGATTATTACAGGATTAAGAAGTACCACCATTATAGATACCAAAAGTAAATTTTATGCCTTTCTTGCTACATTTCTTGATAAATTAACCTTTCCTTTAGTTAGGCTCTGCATATCAAATTCTAAAACAGCCTGTGATTTTCTTATCAAAAATGGCTATCCTACCCATAAATTTAAGGTGGTTTATAATGGAATAGACCCAAATTCCCTTGATTTTACTCCCGATACCCCTTTAAAAGAAAATTTTAAGGATGAAACAATCATAATCTCTGTGGCAAATTTTAGTATATGGAAAAACCATAAAACATTGCTGAATGCCTTAAAAATTGTAAGAGAGAATTTCAAGTTTAAATGCCTTCTTGTGGGAGATGGACCATTAAGGGATGAGCTTATTGAGCTAACCAATAGACTTGGATTAAGCAATGATGTCATTTTTCTGGGAAGAAAAGAAAGTGTGGGAAATTTATTGTCCATTTCTAGTATCTTTGTCCTTCCATCCATTGTAGAAGGGCTGCCTGTTTCTATTATGGAGGCAGGTTTGGCACATCTTCCAATCATTTCTACCAATGTAGGTGGAATACCAGAGCTTGTTGTAGATGGCGAAACGGGAATCCTTCTTGAGCCTTTTGATGTTAATGGATTAGCGAAGGCAATTGAGGAACTTTTGGTTAATAAAGAGAAAAGAAAGAAGATGGGAGAGGCAGGTTATAATAGAATAAAAAATGAGTTTTCATTAAAGAAGATGGTAAAGGGGGGAGAAAACATCTACCTTGATTTAATGAAATAAGGTGTAAGGACAGAGATTGGTTTTCCTTTAAGTTTCCAGCCTTCAAAGGATGTGTTTTTTCCCCTTGATTTAAATTCATCCTTTTTAACAATCCATTCCTTTTTTAAATCAATAATGGTAAGATAGGCTTCGCATCCCTCTTTTATCTCCCTTTCAATCCCAATTATCTTTGCCGGGTTTTTTGTAAGCTTATAAATTGCATCTTTCAATGAAAGATAGTTTTTATCTACAAGCTCTGTAAGGACAAGACCCAATGCTGTTTCAATGCCTGATATCCCTGGTTTATCAGAACCTTTAGGTCGTGGTGCATGGTCTGTGGCAATAACATCTATTGTCCCAGAACAAAGCTCCTCTATTACCGCCTCTTTATCTTCCTTTGGCCGAATAGGGGGCTTTACATTAAAGGCTATATCACTTAAGGTAAAGTGATGGGGTGTTGCTTCAGATGATATGTTTTGGCTTTCCCTTTTTGCCTGTTTAATAAGGGATATTCCCTCCTTTGTGCTTATATGGGCAATATGAAGCCTACATTTTGTATCTAAGCATAAGGAGATATTTTTTTCAATTGCCTTTGGTTCAGAGGGAATTTCACAATGAAGGATAACCAAAAGGTGTAATTCACTTGCAATTTCCATTGCATCTTTTAAAAGGGATTTATCCATAAGCTCTGCCCCATCATCAGATATGGCAAATATGCCCTCATCCTTCATCCCTTTTATATCAGAAAGCCTTAACTGTCCCATACCTTCGGCTATAGCACCTATGGGGAAAATTTGGATTTTATTCTGTTTTTCTTTAATTTTCCTTAATATTTTTGGGTTATCTATAGAAGGGTCTGTATTTGGCATTATGCAGATGGTTGTAAATCCACCAGATATTGCCGCAGATATCCCAGATTCTATTGTCTCTTTTTCGTTTTCCTCAAATGACCTTATATGGGTATGAAGGTCAATAAGTCCTGGGATAACAACATTTCCTTTACAATCAAAAATCTCACAGGGAAAATCAGAAATATCCCTTTGAATTTTTGCAATCTTTCCATCCTCAATAAGGATATCCAGATTCTTACCAAAATCCAAAATAGAGCCATTTTTAAGTAAAACATTCATCGTTTAAATTATATACCAAAACAAATCAGGTTTGCAAAAGTTTAATCTAAAAGGGATCAAGGATTCGAGGGTTCAAGTGAAAGATTCCTTGATTGGACTTGAACCCTTGATCCCTCGACCCCTTGAATCCTAATACGAAGCTTTTGCAAATTCGTTTTTATTGGGTATATATGACCTTAAATCCTTTTTTTAAGCCTTTAATGGTAATGGCTCCATTAAGGTTTGTATTGGCTACAATTACCTTTGGATCTACAAGGGAAAGAAATGACTTCGGAATCTTTTTTCTTCCCTGATGGGGTGCTTTAAGGACAGCCGTTCTTAATTCCTTTGAATAGGTTGAGGAAAGAAATGAAATGGCTCCTTCTTCAATATCCCCGGTAAGAAGGAAGGAGAGGTTTTTATTTTTTATCTTTAAAACAAGGGAATTGTTGTTAGGAGAAGAAAAGGTGTTATTTGGGGGGTTTAAAACCTCAATATCCAAATCTATGCCTTTAATTACATCTCCCATTTTTAGCCTTTGTAAAGGAATACCCTTTTCTCTAATGATCGCCTTAAAATCCTTATATGTTTTGGAGGAAGCATTACATCC
>JBFMED010000125.1:0-5604 GCA_040753475.1 bacterium | reverse complement strand
GAACCTATTATTGCCTTTTTTCCTGGCCAAGAAACCTTTCCTGTCTTAGGGTTTGTCTCTATCCAAACCTCTCTTAAGAAAGCCCTTCCTCTTTCATACCAAAATTTTGTTCTCTCCTTTATGGGATACATTTAGTAATTTAGGATTTAAGATTTAGGATTTAAGATTTAAAACAATTAAAAAAATTCCTAAATCCTAAATTCAATTATACAGGGATCCTTTCAAGCCTAACAAAATCCATTTTTCATTCCGCATTCTACATTCCGCATTTAAATCAGGCCCGGCAGGACTTGAACCCGCAACCCCCGGTTTTGGAGACCGGTGCTCTAGCCAGTTGAGCCACGAGCCTACTTTGTTTCTTTATGGAGGGTATGAACCCTACAAATTCTACAATATTTTTTAAGTTCAAGCTTCTCAGTTTGTGTTTTTTTGTTCTTCATTGTAGAATAATTTCTCTCCTTACAATTAGAACATGCAAGTGATATAACCTGCCTTCCCTTTTTCTTCATGCCAACATTTTACCTTAAAGGCCATTACCCTGTCAATATTTTTTTAAGCCTTTTAAATTTTAATACAGATTGACAATGCCCTCCCCTTTTTAATATAATCCTTGCTATGCCAAAGATAAAAAGGATAACAAGAAGGGAAATAAGGAGGGATGAATTGTTTGAGGCAATTCAAAAACTGGGGCTTTATATCAAGAAGAATCCAAATAAAATAAAGGTAGGGGGGGCTATATTAGGAGGTGCTTTTCTTGTTTTATTAACTGTAAACTTCCTTATAAAAAGGGCAATAAATACGCCAAAAGAGGAATTTTCCCAGGCGGTGTTTTCTTACCATTATTCACAGGATGAAGCAAGGTTTTCAAGCGGAATGGGCCAATTTCTGTCATTCCTCTCAAAGCATAAAAAAGGGGATCTTTCTGATATTGCCCTTCTTTATAGAGGTGTATCAGAAAGGGGACAAAAGGAATATTCTACAGCCACAGAAACCCTTAAAGGCCTTTTAAAAAAGAAAAACAATATTATTTCTTCATCTGCTTTAATGAACCTTGCAAATATTGAGGAAGAAAAACTTGATTACAAGAAGGCAATAGAATACTATGATATGCTTTGTGCAAAGGATGATTATCTAAAGAAATATGGCAAGGAGAGGATAAGCCACCTTACTAAAATTGGAACACCTACAACCTTCATACCTTAATCTCTCTAACCATGATTTTTTAAGAAAAAAACAAGCCTTTTATGAAATTCTTAAGGAATGCAGGCTTTGTCCAAGGGAATGTAGGGTTAATAGAATAGAGGGAGAGATTGGATATTGCAAAGCACCAAAGGAGCTTGTTGTTTCATCGATTGGGCCACATTTTGGGGAAGAAAAAGAGCTTATTGGAAAAAATGGCTCGGGAACAATATTTTTTTCCCATTGTAGCTTAAGGTGTATATTCTGCCAGAACTATGAAATAAGCCATCTTGGTTATGGAAAGGAGCTACCTTGTGATGAGCTTTCTAAGGGTATGATTTTCTTACAAAAAATGGGTTGCCATAATATAAACCTTGTAACCCCAACCCACTATGTTCCCCAGATAGTCTCTGCTCTTTATCTTTCCTCAAAGAACGGGCTTTCTATCCCAATAGTTTATAACTCAAGTGGATATGAGAGGGTTGAGAGCTTGAAAATTCTTGAGGGGATAATCGACATTTATATGCCTGATATGAAATATGGAACATCTGAACCGGCAAGTTTATATTCAAATACATCAGATTATTTTGAAATTTCAAAGAGGGCAATAAAGGAGATGCATAGGCAGGTGGGAGACCTTATAGTAGAAGATGGAATTGCAAAAAGGGGGCTTCTTGTTCGCCACCTTGTGCTTCCAAATAATGAGGCAGGAACACATAATGTTATGGATTTTATTTCTTCTTTGTCAAAGGATACTTATGTAAATATTATGGACCAATATAGACCATTATACCAGGCAGATAAATTTCCAAAGATAGGAAGAAGGATAACCTGGGAAGAGTATAAAAGGGCATTAAATGAGGCAAGAAGGCTAGATCTGTATCGGGGATTTTGGTATGTGTTTAGCTAGGTGAGAATAAAATGGGAAATAGGCACAAAGGCACTTAAGGCACAGAGGCACAGAGTTTATTTGTTACTTGCTTTCTTTGTGCCTTTGTCCCTTTGTTCCTTTGTGCCTGTTTACGTCCCTTTGTGCCTAGTTATAGGGTAGCTAAACATATACGGATTTTGTAATGTTTAGCTAATGAAATGAATTTGAAACAGCTAAACATTTTTTGAAAGAATATGATACACGAGGCTTAAAAGAATAAATTCCCTTAAATGTGAGCTATAGGATTTTAAGTTAAGGTCGCAATCAGCAAGGGATGAAAATATGGAAGATGCCTCATTATGTAAAAATAGCCTTGCTTGATGAGAAAGCTTTTTGTAATACCAATCCTTCATTGTCTCATCCTTTATCCCATCCTTTATTGAAAATATCTCCCTCATCCTCTTCTCTATCATAAATAAAATGTAATTGGGGGAATCGCCATAAGAGAGAAGGCTATGGCAGATAGATAAAGCATTTATTTTTCTTTCTCCTATTGCATCAAGCAAGTCAAAGATGTTTTTACTTTTACCGCCGGAAAGAATTGGAAGGATATCATTATCAGAAAGCTCTTTCTTGGAACAAAATAGGGTTATTTTTTCAATTTCTCCTATAAGAAATGAGGTATCTTCGCCTACGGTTTCAAGAAGAAGGTCTATAGCAGATTCCTTTATTATCCTTCCCTTTTCCCTAAACCTTTCCCTTATCCAAAATTTAAGATTATTAAAATGTAGCTTTGGAAAGGCTACAACAGGTATAGAATAAGAGGGGTCTACCTTTTTAAGAGAGATAATGATGGTAATAGATGGGCTTGGATTTTTGATATATTTTGCGATAATCTCCCTCTCTTTTATAAAAGGCTCTTTTAGGACAACAACCCTATTCTCTCCAAATATATCGCCGGAAAGAATCTCTTTTAAATTCTTATTATCATCAAACACAATAAGGCTTGCTTTTCTTTTATCTTTTATCCTAAAAATTGCATCCCTTTTAAGGTTATCTTCCTCTCCAACAAACAAATATCCAGTGGCAATCTTTTCCCTATTTATATCCTTTAATAAATCTTCGTAGCTCATTACAAATAGACCTTGAGATTCTGTTTAAAAGCCTCTGCCTTTCCTTTTCTTCATCTTCTGAATATATTATTGCCTCAGTTAGCCTTTTCTTTAGAATTGAATTATCTCGGTAAAACACCTCAAACTCAATATCCATCCTTATTCTAAATTCTATTATCTCCTTTTTTTCTCTCCAGGCAACCGGCGTTTTTTTATAATATACAATCCTTCCAGTAATGATTAGGTCTGCCTTTTGTCTAGCTTCGATGGTAAAATTTCCATCCTTCATTATCTCATCAACCATTGCCATATTAAGCTTCTCAGAAAGCCCGTATTCCTTTGTATCGTTGTAGAATAGGGAAACAAAGATTGTCCTTTCCTCTATTTTTGAAGGAGGAGAACAACCTAATATTAGACAAAAAAGAAAAACTTGTATCGTGTGTCGTGTTTTATCGTCCATTTTCAAGCCTTTTTATAAGGTATTCTGGAAGCCCCTCGTGCCTCATAAATCTCTGGGTTCTTTTTATGTTATAAGGGATGCGAAAGAGCTTAAATTCTTTATTGTTAAGTATTCCAAAGCTTGCCTTTGGAATGTAATCCCTTGGCTGACCAACCGAACCAGGGTTTATGATGCTCCTTTTTTTAAGCTTAATTACCTCATCCTCCATAAGACGGTTTCCTTGAATGCTATTGTTTTCAACAAAAAAGCAGGAGGGAACATGGGTATGACCAATAAATAAAATTTCATCTTTTAATAAACTAAGGCTTTCCGCTGCCTCCCTCTCTTTAAATATATACTCATCTGTATAATCCCTTAAAGAGCCATGGACAAAGATAAAATTATTCTGTTTTTCCTTTAAGGGAAGGGATAAAAGCCATTCCTTATTTTCTGAGGTAAGGTTTCTTTGGGTCCACTCAATAGCCTCCCTGGCATATGGATTGAACCAGTTTATATCCTTTTTTCCAACAGCCGCAATATCATGGTTTCCAGCAATGACAAGGGGATTAAGTTTCCTTACATACTCACAACACTCATTTGGACAGGGTCCATATCCAACAATATCTCCCAATACAATTGTCTTATCAACCTCAGAGAGATAGGGCATAACAGCAAGGAGGGCTTCAAGGTTTCCATGAATATCTGAAATTATTCCATATTGCATTATAAAATAATAGCAATTTTCTTGTAAAAAAGCAAAGATTTAGTTAAAATAAAGAAGTGAACGAGTTTTGCGAGTTAATTTTACTATTATTTCTTTTAACTCGCCAAATCCGTAACTCGCTAAACTCTATTAAATCCTAAATTTCTTCTGATATGTATTCGCCTGTTTTTTCTATTGCCCTATAATGGTTTATAATCATCTCTGTTTTATGAAGGTTCATTTTACCATAATATTCATCGTTTATCATTACAACAGGGGCTAAAGCACAGGCACCAACACAGGCTACTGTTTCCAAACCCCATATAAAATCTTCTGACACCTCATCCTCTTTTATGCCGATAAGCCTCTTTATCCTGATTAAATTTTCCTCTCCTCCCTTAACATGACAGGCTGTTCCCCTACAGACCCTTATGGTATATTTTCCGCGTGGCTTAAGGGAAAAATGGTGATAAAATGTGATAACGCCATATATTTTTGAAAGGGGAGTTTTCATATATTTGGAAACCATAACAATGGTCTCCTCAGAGAGGTAGTTGAATGCCTCTTGCGTCTTTTGAAGAACAGAGATCAATCCCTCGTCTTTGTATTTCTCTATTATCTCAACAAGCCTTGTTTTATCCTTCTCTTCCATTAAATCCTAAATCATTTTATAATTAGCTAAACATATTCCTTAATCCCTTTTACTATCTCCCTTAAAGGAGGGACTTTGAACCATTCCCTTTTTGTAATCTCATTGCATACCCTACAATAGATTTGTGAAATTAGCAATTTTAGTTTATCGGGAAGGGGCTCTGGTTTTGCTTTACATATTTCCTTAAAATGCTCCCTGTCTTCTTTCTTTGCTTCTTCTTGTGCCTTATACCACTCTGTTTTTCTGTAATAAAGTCTTGCTATCTCCTTGCTTACGGGAAATCCATCATAAGTAGCCCGACATTCGTCCAATGTTCCCAAGACATCAACCACCATCAAATGCCTTTTCTCATCAAATCCAAGCTCTATCTTTCCATCCTCATTTAATAAGCCTATCCTTGAAAATTCTTCTGTGATAAGGCCATTAACGATACTCGCTATATTTTTTAATTTTTCCATTTCCCCATTGCTTAATCCCGATATTGAACAAGCCTCATCCCAACTTATGTATCTATCTATCCTTTCAAGCTTTGTAGAGGTATCCAATATTGGCTCAGGAAGCCTTTGGTTTGGAATAGGCTCTTTATCCAACCCCAAGTCCCTAAGGGTAATCTCTCCCCCTTTTAGCCTTCTAAAAATAGAGCTTCCA
>JBFMED010000124.1:0-4812 GCA_040753475.1 bacterium | reverse complement strand
ATCAAAGCCAAGCCTGGTTAAAAACATCTTCATTTGTTCAGATGTTGTATTCTGAGCCTCATCAAGAATAACAAATGAATCATTCAATGTCCTTCCCCTCATATATGCTAAGGGTGCTATTTCAATTACACCATTTTCAAACATCTTATGGAATTTTTCAATTCCCATCATATCATAGAGGGCATCGTATAAGGGCCTTAAATATGGATTTACCTTTTCTTGTAGGTCTCCGGGAAGAAATCCAAGCCGCTCGCCTGCCTCAACAGCTGGCCTGGCAAGGATTATCCTCTCAACCCTCCTTATCAGGAGAGAGGAGAGAGCCATTGCAACAGCAAGGTATGTCTTTCCTGTTCCTGCAGGACCAATGGCAATTACCAAGTCATTCTTCCTCATCATCTCTACATACTTCCTCTGATTTATGCTCTTTGGTTTTACCACCCTTCCCCTTTCTGAGACACAGATTGTATCCTCAAACACCTCAAGGATGTCCTCTTTGTCCTCAAAAAGCCTTAAGGCATATTTTATTTCCTCGCTTCTTATTAAATGACCCTGCCTTATAAGAAGAAGGAGGGAATTAAGCAGGGAAAGGATTCTTTTATTCTCCCTTTTTTCTCCCAAAAGGATTATCTGTGTTCCCTTTGGAATTATCTTTGAAGCAAATGCATTTTGAATAATCCTTAAATTTTCATCATCCTTTCCACAAAGCCTCAAAACCTCATCCTCATCAGCAAGGACAAACCTCTCTTGTAACATTAAGCCTTTTCTTTAAGATTTTTCTTTATTGGCATTTTGATAAGTATAAGCTTTAATGATACCTTTTGTCTAGCGATTTTAAAAACTTCCTCTTTTCTTGACAAACAAAGAAACGAAAGAGTAAAATATATCTTTTAAAATTTACAATTTAAAATTTACAATTTTTAAGAGGGTCCTTAGCTCATCTGGTAGAGTAGCGGCCTTTTAAGCCGTGGGCGGTTGGTTCGAGTCCAACAGGACCCAAAGGAATTTAGGATTTAGAGATTTAGGATTTAATGAGGAGATTTATTATTTTTAGCCTTTTTTTGAGCATTTTATCTTATTCAGAGGAAAATTATAAAAAAGGGGAGGTTTTGGTAAAGGTTAAAGATAGAGAGGTAATTACCTCAATTGGCGAGAATTTTGGGCTTCTATCCTCTGAAAAGATTTCAGACAACCTTTTTCTTCTTAAATTCACCCCTGATGCTGATATTTTTGAGATTATTACAGCATACAAAGATAATGAAAATGTTATATATGCAGAGCCGAATTATATAAGGAAAATTCAGAAAACAGACAACAGACATTCAGACAATAGCCTTCAGACAACAGATGAGCCAGGGATATTAGAGCTTCAGGAAGCAGCAATAAGGTATAATAATCTTTCACCCTCAACAATTAAATTATGGCAAAAAGAGGCAAAAATTAAACCCCTATTTCCTAAATTTTCAATAGACTATGACAAAAGTATCACGAGTTATGAAAAAACAGGATTTATTACAGGACCGAATGAGTGGAGGCTTACATTTAGTTGGGACCTTGGTGAACTTATTTATAATCCTGATCAAACCTCAATTGATGAACGCTCAAGGCTTATGACAAGGTTAAGAAATGAGATTCTTTCTGATGTAACCAAATTATATTTTGAAAGAAAAAGGCTTATTTTAGAGGGAAAAGAGAAAAATAGGATAAGAATAGAAGAGCTAACCGGCCTAATTGATGGATATACCGGAGGGGCGTTTTCAAAAAAAATTATTGACAAAAGATAATTTATAAGGATAAACTAGCTAAAATTTTAATATGAAGAAATTATTATGGTTAGGAATTTTTATTGCAAGTCAAGTTTTTGCCGCAACAGAGACAATAACCACATACTCGGATAGAAATTTTAGAAATCCCTCCTCTCACTTTAAGGATGGAGCAACTATATATGTAGCCGCAAGGGTTGAAAATGCAAGTGGGTCTTATCGCATCGGAACTGTAAAAAGCTTATACCCTCCCTTTCAAATGGATATGTATATACCCTTTCTTGATTTTGATGGTGATGGAACATATACGGCAGAGTTTATAATAACATCAGAGGAAGAGGAGGATTTCTTATGGGTTTTTCATGGTGCGGGAGCAGAAATTGAGGTTGAGATAGATGGTCTGTCTGAGACAGGAAAGCAAATAATAGTTGCCGATTATCAACCACCCTTGGTTGGTCTCAATGTTTCTGATTATCGGTTTTCTCCCTATAGCTCACCTGATTTTGAGGATTTTACAACCATTACATTAACAAGCGCCGAGCCTGGGACATATAAAATTTCTATGGAGAAGCAAGAATTAAAATCAGGAACCATCTCGGCAGATATACCCCTAGATTTTGTCTGGGATGGCTATTATTGGGATAAGCAGGTAGGAGACTGGCTTTCCTTTGAGGAAGGAAGCCATATATTGGATGTTTCAATATTTGATCTTGCAGGGAATAAAGGTACAATAAGAGAGACAATTACCATAGATAACACAAACCCATTTATTCAGGTTTCAGCAGACCCCCTATTCTTTTCTCCCGGAACATCTACGGGCAGCGGAGATTATTGTTCTGTTTCCTTCTCTTCAAATGAACCAGGAAGGTATGAGGTTTCAATAGATAATGAGACTCCCTCAGGGGAATATTCAGGGGATCTTGTTAATTATTCTGGAATCTATACATGGGATGGCTCTTACACAACACAACCGTCAGATGAGGGAACCCATTCTGTAGAGGTTATGATCTGGGATACAGCAGGAAACTATAGCGAGAAAACTATTATTGTAACCATTGATCAAACGCCACCCTTAATCACCTCCCTTACCGAGAACACAGGGGGTGAGGTTTTTTATCTTAATGAGGTAATCCAGTTCACAATGAAGGCAAGGGATTGGATGGGAAGCAAGGAGATAGATGCTGATTATGGATTAAGGGCAATAGCCAATATCAATGGAAAGGATATAAGCCTTACCTATCTTGGTGAGGGATTGGGAACAGAGGGAAGCATATATCAAGGATATTATACAGTTTCAGAACAAGACCAGGGAACATGGACAATCTCTGGATATTTTATGGACAAAGCAGGAAATCCCGCGACAAATTGGGGGACGATAACGGGAACAATTAGTGTAAATGGAAGCAGGGAAAGACCAGTAAAGCTATCAAGGATAGGAAGGGTAAGTCTTTTATATCCAAAAGAGATAAGGCCATCTTTATCAGGCCTTATAATTATAGGCTCCACAACAGATTCTATATCCATTAAATGGGAAGGTGAAAGCCTTGAAGAAGGCCAAAGAATAAAGGTAACTGGAGAGGAAAGGAAGCATATTTGGGTTGGAACTTTTACGAATTCCGAGCTTTCTCTTAACAATGGGCTTCTTTACTATGGAGAGCCTATTCCTGATTATAGAAATGTAAAAATAGGGGTTGCTTATGCCTTAAAGAAGGCCCTAAAAGTCAATGATGAGCTAATTCTATCCCTTGAAGGATACGTCCTTCTTGATGAGCTAATTTTTAGCCCGCCAAATGTTGGTTCAACAAGCCTAACCATTCAAAATAGTAAGATAAACATAGGTGATTATATCCTTGTATCCGATAATGTAAGAACCTGGCTGTCAACGGCAACCGATAATGGTTCATTTACAATATCCAATTCAAATCTTTATTCAGGACCAATTATTTCTGATTATACCAAGCTTACTAATCTTGTGGCAAGAAGGGTAACAAAGGCAACCGGTGGTGATGCAACGATTGATATTGGAAAGGTTAGGCCAAATATTCCTCTATCCGATGATGGCGTTGACGGCGTTGGGATTTTATCCGGTGATATTACAGGAGGCGATGGGATATATTCTGGGGTCTATACAATTAAAGAGGGCGACAGCACAAATGATGCACAAATTTTTGGACACTTTTTCTATAACAAAAAGAGGGCAGAGAATGATTCCTATATTGACGAAAGGCTAAAGGTAACCATTGATGGAACACCACCAGAGATTACCAATAACAATATCTTCCCTACCCCATTTAATCCCTGCCTTCCCTACCCTAAGAATCTTGCGATAATGTTTAATCTTTCAGAAAAGGCCTATATTGTAATCACCATTAAAAATAGTGAAGGTGGGGTAGTAAGGGTTCTAAAATCTCCCAAGGCAGAATTTGGAGATAATATTACCATATTTTGGGATGGAAGGACGAGTGCAGGCACTATACCACCAGATGACCATTATTCTTATACAATTGAGACAGAAGATGAGGCGGGAAATAAGGCAATTCCTAAAATAGGAGAGATTGTTCTAACCACTGTAGAGATAAAGGTAGAAGACCTTAATATTTCACCAAATCCATTCTGGCCAGACAAGGCTAAACCAGAGACAATTGATGTGGTTGTAAGTTTTAGGGTTATCCTTAAGAACTCAAAGGGAGGGGCTGTAACTGATGAGCAACTTAATAACTTAGGCTTTGATTTTATTCAGTATTGGCAGGAACTTAATGCACCCTATGCCTTAATAGACCTCCAACTCTATGATGTGGATGGAGAAAGAATAGAATTAGCCAGTTATCCTGACTCCTATGATAAAACAGATAGCGATCCCTGGCTTTATTTTCCAAATTATGGTAGCTATGGTCCTCCTATTGGAGATTCTGATAAACCTGACAAAGGCGATGGGGATACGAAAAATGACTTTGATTACTTTGTTCCATTTTATAAAGATGATGATGGAAACTATTACAAAAACTTCAGCTTTGGAATGAAGGACTGGGACGATGCAGAAGGTCAGTATATC
>JBFMED010000123.1:0-8679 GCA_040753475.1 bacterium | reverse complement strand
AAGAAGGACAAGACATTAGAAGACCCAAATTGCGTCTTTCAATTATTAAAAAAGCATTACTCAAGATACGATGTTGATACAGTAATAAAAATAACCGGCACACCCAAGGAGACTTACCTTAAGGTCTGCGAGGCATTCTGTGAAACAGGAAAGCCTGATAGGGTAGCTACCATAATGTATTCAATGGGAACAACTCAGCATACCAATGCGGTTCAAATGATTAGGGCATATTCAATTCTTCAGCTCCTTTTGGGAAACATTGGCTTTGCCGGTGGTGGGATAAATGCCTTAAGGGGCGAGCCAAATGTTCAGGGTTCAACCGACCATACAATATTATTCCATATCCTTCCTGGCTACCTTAAGTCACCAACCGATAAAGAGCTTGACCTAAAAACATACATTGAAAAATACACCCCAAAATCAGGAGATCCTAAGTCTGCCAATTGGTGGCAGAATACACCAAAGTATATTACATCCCTTTTAAAGGCTTGGTGGGGAGATAATGCAAGGCAAGAGAATGACTTTTGCTATTCCTACCTTCCAAAAAACTCAGGTAATTATTCCTATATCTCCCTCTTTGAAGAGATGTATAAAGGAGGGATAAAGGGATGCTTTGTCTTTGGCCAAAACCCCTGTGTCTGTAGCCCAAACCTTAATATGACTTACAAGGCATTGGAAAACCTTGATTGGCTTGTGGTAATGGATTTATGGGAGCAAGAGACCGCAGATTTCTGGAAAAGACCGGGGGTAGACCCTTCAAAGATAAACACCGAGGTATTTTTATTACCCGCTGCCTCAACTTTAGAGAAAGAGGGCTCGGTTACCAACTCGGGAAGGTGGCTCCAATGGAGAAATAAGGCAATTGAGCCACTTGGCAGTTCAAAGCCAGATTATGAAATTATTGACAGCCTTTACAAGGAACTTAAAAGCCTTTATGAAAAAGAACAAGGGACATTTCCCGAGCCAATTACAAAACTTAATTGGAACTATGGAGAAACCCTAGATCCACATTTAGTCGCAAAGGAGATAAATGGCTATGATAACACAGGAAAGCAAGTGGCTTCCTTTGCCAAGTTAGCCGCTGATGGAACTACCGCCTGCGGCAATTGGATCTATTCTGGCTCTTACACCGAAGATGGGAATATGATGGCAAGAAGGAATCCAGAGGATGTCCCAAATAACCTTGGCTTATATCCAAAATGGGCCTGGTGCTGGCCAGTTAATCGAAGAATCCTTTATAATCGGGCATCTGTAGACACAAATGGAAACCCCTATGACCCAAATCGCTTCGTAGTCAAATGGAATGCAGAGGAAAAGAAATGGGTAGGTGATGTGCCTGATGGCGGTTGGCCACCAGCTGATAAATACCCATTCATTATGAAAACCGAGGGACATGCTGCTATATTTGGCCCAGGTCTAGCCGATGGTCCATTCCCAGAACATTATGAGCCACAGGAATCCCCTGTTTTAAACCTTCTTTCCAAAACCCAGAGTGATCCGGCTACAAAAATATGGAATGCTGACCTTGACCTTTGGGGAGATCCCGCTAAATTCCCAATAATTGCAACATCCTTCAGGCTAAGTGAGCATTGGCAATCAGGGGCAATGTCAAGGAACCTTCCTTGGCTCTGCGAGCTTGTTCCTGATATGTTTGTGGAAATAAGCACAAGCCTTGCAAAGGCAAAGGGAATAAAACATGGGGAGAAAATTACCATTCTTTCAGCCAGAGGAAAAATTTCTTGTTATGCTTTGGTTACAGAGAGAATAAAGCCATTTCAATTAAATGGAAAGTCATACGAGCAAGTTGCCCTTCCTTGGCACTTTGGCTATTCTGGCCTTGCAACAGGAGATTCTACAAACAAATTAACCGCAAACATTGGAGATGCCAATACAATGATTCCCGAGTATAAGGCATTCCTTTGTGATGTGGTAAAAGAGCCTAAAAAATGAAATGACGAGATCAGAAAAGAGACAAAAAATCCAGGAGATGGTTGATAAAATCGCCAAAAAATTTCAGCCAGAGAAAATTATTTTGTTCGGTTCTTATGCCTGGGGAAAGCCAAATAAAGATAGCGATGTTGATTTTTTCATTATTAAAGAAACAAAAGATACCAGAGAATTGGCTAGAGAAATTGATGGTTCAATATTTCCCCGTCCTTTTCCCATTGACATTATTGTTTATTGTTCCAAGAGTGTCCAAAAAAGAGAGGCAATGGGAGATTTTTTTATAAAGGATATTCTGAATAAAGGAAAGCTCTTATATGAAAGGAAATAATTCTAAAAATTATCTTAACTGGACTTTTAGAAAAAATGCCCGGGATTAAGGAATTGCATTCTAATCTAATAATTCTTAATCGCTATTACATTGAAACCCGTTATCCTGGCGATTATCCAGAATTTTCATGGCAAGAGGGTGAACAGGCATACGAATCAGCAAGAAAAATAAAGGAATTTGTCTTACAATTGATAAGTTAAGAAGGAATATGAAATATTTAAAACTAGGAGGTAAATAAGATGGCAAAATTAGGCATTTTGATTGACACATTCCGTTGTACGGGATGTAGGGGATGCCAGGTTGCTTGTAAGCAATGGAATGGATTAGAAGCTGAGAAGACCCAGTTCTTTGGCGGCGAGGGCTATCAAAACCCAAAAGACCTGTCAGGAAACACATTGACATTGGTCTATTTTAAGGAAAAAGCCGAAGGAAATAATCTCCAATGGCTATTCAGAAAACACCAATGTATGCAATGCACAATTGCATCCTGTGTAAATGTCTGCCCGGTAAAGGCACTTTCTAAGCATCCAGATGGCTATACTGTCAGGGATAGAGAAAAGTGCATTGGCTGTGGCTTATGTGTAGCAAATTGCCCATTTAAGGTTCCAAGGATGGCTGAGGACAAAAAGGCAATTTCTTGCAAATTCTGCATAGATAGGGTTCAAAATAACCTAATTCCGGCTTGTGCCAAGACCTGCCCATCGGGTGCAATCCAATTTGGCGAGAGGGATGAGCTTCTTAAAAAAGCTAAAGAGAGGGTTACTGTGCTTGGTAAAGGTGCAAATCTCTATGGAGAAACCCAATGTGGAGGCTTGGGTGTTTTGTATATCCTTTTGGATGACCCAAGTGTTTATGACCTTCCTAGGCTTCCAAAAACTGCACAAAAGCCAGATTGGAATGAAGTGGTAGACCTGCTTTCTAAATTTAGCCTTTTAGGAATTGGAGGCTTGGCTATAAAATCTCTTGCAGAAAAGGAGCCTGTTTTATCATAAGGTTACTTGACCAAATGTCTTACTTATGCTATTGAAAACAGGGGCTGAAATATTGATTGAGGCATTAAAGGAAGAGGGGACGGATGTTATCTTTGGCTATCAAGGAGGGGCTGTTCTTCCTATATTTGATGTCTTTTATAAAACACCCGAGATAAAGGTTGTTTTGGTTAGGCATGAGCAAGCCGCCGCACATGCCGCAGATGGCTATGCCAGGTCAACCGGAAGGGTAGGGGTTTGCATTGCTACCTCAGGACCTGGGGCAACCAACCTGGTTACCGGGATTGCCACAGCATATATGGATTCAATCCCGATAGTTGCTCTAACAGGTCAGGTTCCTACCTCAATGATTGGAAACGATGCCTTTCAGGAGGCAGATATTGTTGGAATAACCAGGCCAATAACCAAACAGAATTACCTGGTAAAGAATACAGTTGATTTATATGGAATTGTAAAAGAGGCATTCTATCTGGCAAGAAGTGGAAGGCCTGGCCCTATTCTCATTGATATTCCAAAGGATGTCTCAAGCAATAAGGCAGTTTATAAGCCGATTAAAGAGGTATCCTTAAGGAGCTATAACCCAACCTATAAGGGACATCCTATGCAAATAAAAAAGGCAGCCGAGTTAATTCAAAAATCCAAAAGACCGGTGGTTTATTCGGGCGGTGGCGTTATCTCAAGCAATGCTTCAAATGAATTAAGGGAATTTGTTGAGAAGACAGGGATTCCCATAACCAGCACCTTAATGGGCTTGGGGGCATTTCCTGGAGAGCATCCATTGTTTTTAGGAATGCTTGGGATGCATGGGACAAAATATGCAAACAATGCTATAGTTGAGGCAGATTTAATCATTGCAATTGGTGCAAGGTTTGATGACAGGATAACCGGGAAGATGGATGAATTTGCAAGAAATGCTAGTGTAATCCATATTGATATAGATCCAGCTGAGATAGGCAAAAATATCCCAGCAGATATTCCCATTGTAGGTGATTGTAAGGCAATATTGACTGAGCTTAACAAAATAGTAAAACCACCCGAGATTTTAGAATGGAAAAACAAGATAGTCAAATGGAAGGAAAAATATCCCTTAACCTACAAAGATAATGAGGAGCTTAAGCCACAATATGTGATTGAGAGGCTCTATAAACTAACCAAGGGAGAGGCAATAATTACCACTGAGGTTGGTCAAAATCAGATGTGGGCTGCCCAATACTATAAATTCAAAAAACCAAGGCAATTTTTGTCATCGGGTGGTCTAGGAACAATGGGTTATGGGTTTCCAGCAGCAATTGGTGCAGCAATGGGAAATCCAGGACAAATTGTATTTGATATTGCCGGTGATGGCTCTATACAAATGAATATTCAGGAATTGGCAACCTGTGTTCAGGAGAAATTGCCGGTTAAGGTTGCTATATTGAATAACCAATATCTTGGAATGGTCAGGCAATGGCAGGAGCTATTTTATGAAAAAAGGTATTCCCATACAGACATTGCAATTGCACCAGATTTTGTAAAGCTTGCTTCAGCTTATGGTGCGCTTGGAATAAGGGTTAATAAAAAAGAGGAGGTAGACCCTGCCATTAAACAAGCGATTAAATTCAAAGGCCCTGTCTTGATTGATTTTAGGATTACAAGATATGAAAATGTATTTCCCATGGTTCCAGCTGGTGCAGGGCTTTCTCAGATGATCGATGGGATTGCGTAAGTAAGATTCCACAACGCTTTATGAAATTTTGAATTTTGAATTTCTTTTGATAGGGATAACAATAAGGTGAAAGAGATTTTATAGATAAGGAGCTAAACACATACCAAAATTTCTTATTGGATTTATGAAACAAATTCTAAAAGGGCTTATCTTTTTCTTCTCCTTTCTCTTGGTAGCAATATTATTTGCCGGCCTTACAATTTTTATTTTGGAGAGAAGAGAAATCCTGATCGATGTTCCGGATTTAAGGGGAAAGGATATAATTTCAACCAGGGGGATATTGGAGAAGAATAGGTTAAGAATTATAGAGGAAAGCTCATACCACAATACAATTCCAAAGGATTATGTAATTAACCAGGAGCCAGAACCAGGGGAGAAGATAAGAAAGGGAGAAAAGATAAAGGTTGTAATAAGCCTTGGAATGCCAGATGTTTCTATTCCAAGGGTAATTGGGAAAGACCTCTATTCTGCCAAGATAATCCTTTCAAAAATTGGTCTTGCATTAGGGAATATCACATATATCAACTCAGAAAAACCAAAGGATATAGTTTTAGGATTTAGTGCTGAAAAGGAGGGGATAAAGGAGGGGGATAGGGTAAACCTTCTTGTCTCATCAGGAAAAAAACAGGGTTCTTTTCTTATGCCAGACCTTTGTGGTTTTTCCCTTGATGTTGCAAGCTCTACAATAAAAGAATATAACCTTGTATTAGGAGATGTCCTATTAGAGCCAGGAACAGATGCCATTGTCTTAAAACAAAGCCCAATTTCTGGAATGAGGGTAGATGAGGGAACAAGGGTAGATATTACATTGGGAATATCAGAAGAGTGGTGATTTAGCTAATCAGAGGAGGCAATAAAAAGATGATTTTTAAACATCTAAACATAATACAATAAAAAATATTTCTTTACAATTTTAAATAAAGAAGTTTAAAATAATGATTAAGATGGATAAAAGGATAGATGCATTAAACAAGATAAGCTCCTTAATGGTTCTTTCTGCTCCTCTGGATGAGGTCCTTGAGAAGGTAATGGACCTTACCTTAGAAATAACCGAAACAGATGCAGGAAGCCTTCTTTTGAAAGAAGGGAATGAACTTATTTTTAAGGTAGCAAAGGGAGAAAAGGCTGAGGAGGTTAAAAAATATAGAGTAAAGGTAGGAGAGGGCATTGTAGGTTATGTTGCAGAGTCTAAAGAAAGCCTTGTTGTTCCTGATGTAAGCAAGGATGAGAGGTTTTATAAAAAAATAGCCGATGATGTAAAATTTAAGACATACAATATTATGGCAACACCCATTATCCTTGACGATAGTCTCCTTGGGGTTATTGAGGTTATAAACAAGCTTGAAAAGGAGCCATTTACCAAAGATGACCTTGAGATTTTAGAGACAATCTCGCACTCTACAGCCCTTTTACTTTCCAACCAGAGGCTTAAAGAGGAATTGGAGTATAAGGCAAAGGCTTTAAGGACATTAGTGGATGTTGGGCTTGTTCTTAATTCCTGTCATAATATGAGGGAATTGCTTGACCTTTCAATGAGAATGGCAACCAAGGCAATGTCTGCTGAGGCATCATCCTTAATGCTTATAGATGAGATAACAGAGGAGCTTGTTTTTGAGGTCATCGAGGGAGAAAAGGGTGAGAAAATAAGACAGATAAGGCTTCAGATGGGAGAGGGAATTGCAGGCTGGGTTGCACAAAATAACAAGCCTTTGGTGATAAAAGATGTAAGTAAGGATGAAAGGTTTGCATCCCATATTGATCAAACAAGTGGATTTAAGACAAAATCCATTATCGCTGCACCCTTAAAGGGAAAGGCAAAGACAATCGGGGTAATAGAGGCGATAAACAAAATAGATAAGGAAGCATTTGATGAAAAGGAAATAGAATTCTTTACCCTCCTGGCAAATCAGGTAGCATTGGCTATTGAAAATGCAAGGCTTTATTCTTATATATTTGGAGGAGAGCCTGTAAAAGAAGAGGCTCCTTCTGGAGAGGAAGCTTCGAGAAGGCTCATTGGCCAGGTGCTTAAGGATTTTAATCTCATAACCGAAGAGCACCTTCAAAAGGCTTTGCATCTTCAGAAATACCTTCCTGAAAAGAAAAAGATAGGAGAGGTATTGGTTGAGAAATTAAAGGTTTTAACCGAGGATGCCCTAAATTGTGCCCTTTCCTATCAATTAGACATCCCATATGTCACCCTTACACCAACAATGATAGACAAAGAGGCGGCAGGATTACTTCCCCTTGATTTTATGAGGAAAAACCTTGTTCTTCCCATTATGAAATTTGAAGATGAGCTTTCTGTTGTTATGGCAGACCCCCTTAATGTTTATTGCATAAGTGATATAGAAAAGATAACGAAATGTGCTGTTAAGGTGTCATTGGGTTCAAAGGCAAATATTCTTGAGATGATTAAGGGCTTATTTGGAAAGGAATAAGATTTAAAATGTACGAAATATCTGACCTTCTAATAATGTGTAAAGAAAGGGGGGCATCGGATGTCCACCTTTCCTCGGGTGCCTCTCCCCTTTTAAGGATCCACGGTGCACTTACACCCGTAGATAATGAAATATATACCAAAGATAGGGTTCATGAAATGATTTATGAAATTCTAACCGATGAGAGGAAGGCGCAATTTGAGGAAAAGCATGAGATAGACTTTGCCATTGAACTATCCGAGATTGGAAGGTTCAGGGTTAATGCATTCTATCAAAGAAGGGGGGAGGGTGCAGCATTCAGGCTTATTCCCACAAAGATAAAAAGCGTTGAGGAATTGGGTTTGCCTCCGGTTTGCGGAAGTCTTGCCCGTTCCAAAAAGGGGCTTATTTTGGTTACCGGGCCAACCGGAAGTGGAAAATCAACCACCCTGGCTGCTATGGTTGATATTGTAAATTCGGAAAGGGAAGATCATATTTTAACCATTGAAGACCCAATTGAATTTGTCCATGAGAATAAAAAATGCCTGGTTAATCAAAGGGAGGTTGGTCCACATACAAACTCCTTTGCCATTGCCTTAAGGAGTGCCTTAAGGGAAGACCCTGATATTATTTTAGTGGGTGAGATGAGAGACTTAGAAACAATCCAAATGGCATTAACCGCAGCAGAGACAGGCCATGTTGTCTTTGCAACCTTGCATACAAATTCAGCACCCCAGACAATTGATAGAATTGTTGATGTATTTCCACCCCACCAGCAACAGCAAATAAGAACACAGCTTTCAGAGGCTTTGGTTGCGGTTATTTCCCAGACCCTTATTCCAACAATAGATGGAAAGGGCAGGGTTGTTGCCTGTGAGATTATGGTGGCAACACCTGCCATAAGAAACCTAATAAGGGAGGGAAAGACGCATCAAATGCCATCAATAATTCAGACAGGAGCAAAGGATGGGATGCAATCAATGGACCAATGTCTAAAGATGCTGGTAATGAAAAACAATATAACAAAGGAGGATGCATATCTTAGGGCAATAGATAAAGCAAGCTTTGGAATGGCTCCTTCCACAACCCAGGCAAGACCAATGGAGCAACCTCAAAGACCAGCTGGCAGCCCCCCTGGTATGCCTCCATCTTCTTCTGCTCAAAGACCAGCAATCAATATCCAGGGTATGCCTCCCTCATCTCAGGTTCCTCCTCGACCCGCTAGTATGCCTCCTCCTTATCAAGCACAAAGACCGGTTTGATAATGGCTAAAAAAGCCATCTTTTTTCTTCT
>JBFMED010000122.1:0-2147 GCA_040753475.1 bacterium | reverse complement strand
CCATAAAAATCATCCCAATTTCCGCAAGGAATAAAAACAACAGGGAAATCCAGGCACAAGAAAGCTCAATAACCATAACCTCTGAAACTCCCAAACTCTCTGAACTCTTAAACTCATACCCCAATCCAGCCAATCAGGGTTGCTATATCCCATTTAAGCTTTCCAAAGATAGCAATAATGTGTCCCTAGAAATTTACAACATCCTCGGGCAAAAGGTAAGGACAATAGAGCTAGGACAAAGAAAGGCTGGCTCATATACCCAAAAAGATCGGGCAATCCCCTTTGACCTAAAGAATGACAACAAGCAACCCCTCTCCTCAGGCTTATACTTCTATAAGCTTCAGGCAGGGGACTTTTCTGCCATAAAATCCCTTGTTGTAAAATAACCTTTACAAACCCTTTGTAAAGAAAAGCAAGATAGAGGAAAAAATTTCCCACAGAAGAATTATTATCCCAGGCTATGTTGCAGGAATAAAGGGCGAGATTGAGGAGGAATTGAAAAACGGGGAGGTGATTGTAGGTCCTAGAGAGGCATCGGACATCCCCATTTTTCTTCAGAAATTTAATCGCTAAAACCTTAAATGGGAAAAAAGAAAATAGGTTCTATCCAAAATATCATTAAGTTCATCCTCTTTTAGGCAGAGGGGTGGGAAAAGATATATTACATTTCCCAATGGTCTTAAGATAAGACCATTTTTAAGCCCTTCTTTATAAACCTCAAAGCCTATTCTTTCGTTAGGAGGAAATGGCTTTTTTGTTTTTTTATTCTTTACAAGCTCAAAAGCGCCGATTAGCCCAATATATCGGACATCACCAACTATATCAAGTTCTCTAAACCTTTCTAAATTTTTGTGAAACTTTGGAATTATTTTTTCTGCTTTCTTCAATGTCCTTTCTTCCTCAAAAAGCTTAAGGCTTTCTACAGCAACCCTCGTTGATATAGGATTTGCTGTGTATGTATGGCCATGGAAGAATGTTTTTTTATATTCACCATAGAATGCTTGATAAATTTCATTTGTGGTTAGGGTTGCTCCTAAGGGAAGCCACCCAGAGGTTATTCCCTTTGAAAGGCAAAGAAAATCAGGGGAAATATTGACATATTCACAAGCAAACATCTTTCCTGTCCTTCCAAAGCCTGTGGCAACCTCATCTAAAATGAGATGAACATTGTGTTTTTTGCAAAGAGAGCCTACTTTTTCTAAATATTCCTTTGGATAGACAATCATTCCCGATGCTCCCAATACCAATGGTTCAATGATTACGGCACATATCTCATATGCCTTTTCTTTCAAGATTTTTCTTAAATCTTCAATGCAGGAAATATTGCAGGATTCCCTTGATAATCCCCTTGGACATCTATAGCAATATGGTGATTTTGCCCTGTATGAGCTAAAGAAAAGGTCTTTAAATGCACGATTAAATACACCTGAGATGGCCATTGCACCCATTGTATCTCCATGGTAGCCCAAATCAAGTGATAAAAATGCTTTTTTCTCTTTATAGCCTGAATTTCTCCAATATTGGAATGACATTTTAAGGGCTACCTCAATTGATGTTGAGCCATTGTCTGAAAAGAAGACCTTTGTAAGGCATTTTGGGGTAATTGAAATAAGCCTTTCAGCAAGGCAAATGGCATTTTTATGGGTAAAGTGTGCAAATAAAATATGGTCTAATTTTTCAATTTGTTCTTTAATTGCAGAGATTATTCTAGGATGGCAATGTCCATGAACATTACACCACCAGCTTGCAATTGTATCATAATAGACATTCCCAGAAATATCATAAAGGGCTACACCCTCTGTCCTTTCTATCAATATTGGAGGGAGATTGAGGCAATCCTTCATCTGGGTATATGGATGCCAGATGTATTTTAAGTCTTTTTCAATTAAGTCCATTTATAGTATCTTTCATAAATGTTCAGAAATACTATGGAAATTTAAGATTTATGATTTAAGATTTATGATTTAAAAAAAACAATCATCTAATAAAATCTAAAATCTTAAATCTTAAATTTTTATTACATCTTGTAAAATCTAAAATCATAAATCTAAAATCTTAAATCATTTTGAGGGGGGCCGAAACTCCCCGACTCCTCAATTATCTTTAATGCTTTTCTTGCCGCATCTTCTTCTGCCCTTTTCTTACTT
>JBFMED010000121.1:0-2699 GCA_040753475.1 bacterium | reverse complement strand
AATTTGATATTTATGCCTATCTTTTTCTTGTATTTTTTAGCTACCTCCTCAAATAGCTTATGGTATTTCTCCTCGCCTGTTCCAAGGATTACCAATTGAATCCCCATATTCACAATATCATCTATCGCTTGGGATGTTATATCAAGCCCCTTTTGGTCTGAAAGCCTTGTGGTCATTCCAATTAAAAATATATCCCTATCCTCTACCAGGCTATTCTTTTTCTGCAAAGAAAGCTTGTTTAAAACTTTGTCCTTTATCTTCTTTGGGCTATAATTAAATATTGCCTTATCATTTTCTGGATTCCATTCATCGTTATCTATTCCATTTAAGATGCCAAACAATGAACCTTCTCTGCTTCTTAATACACCGTCTAGCCCCAAGCCGAACTCAAGGGTTTGTATTTCTTTAGAATAGGTTGGGCTTACGGTTGTAATAAAATCTGAATAGACAAGCCCTGCCTTGAGGAATGAGAATTTTCCCCAATATTCAAGCCTTTCGTAATGCCATTCATTATCAGAAAACCCTGCAAGATACAGGGTCTCCTTTGGAAATACACCCTGATAGCCAAGGTTGTGGACGGTAAATACGCTTTTTATCCCTTGATACTCATTGTTAAGCTTTATATAAACTGGAATAAGACCTGCTTGCCAATCGTGGCAATGAATGACATCTGGTTTTATATTAAGCTCCTTTATTGCCTTTAGGACAGCCAGATTAAAAAGAATAAATCTCCTGTCATTATCGGGATAGTCACCTTCTGGTGTTGAATAAAGGTAATCCCTATCAAAGTATTTTGGGCAATCTACAAGGAATACAGGAAAGCCAAGATCTTCTGTTTTTTTAATAGATACAAGCTCCTCTTCTCCTCCAAATTGAATAGAAAATTCTATCTCTTTTTTTACCTTCTTTGCTACCTTCTCAACAACCCTATGTTTTGGAAGGAATGCACAAACATCCTCCTTTTTGGAGAGCTGCTTTGAAAGGGCTCCACAAACATCAGCCAGACCACCGGTCTTGGCATAAGGCACCATCTCACCTGTGGCAAAAACAATCTTCATCTTTTTACCTCCTAAATTCTTGTATTTCTGGGAATAACCACAATCCCCTTTTCGGTTACAAAAAACCTTTTTTTATCCTCTTTTTCATCATCGCCAATAATTGTATTGGGAGAAATATAGCAATTCTTGTCTATAATTGCCCTCTTTATCTTTGAATACCTTCCAATTTCAACATTATCCATAATCACAGATTCCCTTATATCTGTATAGCTATGAATCCTTGCATATGGTGATATTACTGACCTTTCAACCCTTCCTCCACTTATAATAGCACCTGGTGATATAATAGAATCAAGGGCTGTTCCTATCCTTCCCTCTGCTTCATTGGCAAATACAGTCTTTGCGGGTGGTGCGGGTTCATGGTATGTATGGATTTGCCATTCCTTGTCATAGAGGTTGAATATTGGGCTTACAGAGACTAAATCCATACTTGCTTCGTAATATGCATCAAGTGTTCCAATATCCCTCCAGTATAAGACCTCCTTCTTATTTTCGTCAATAAATGGATAGGCGTAGATATTTGCCTTTTTTTCTATAAGAAATGGAAGAATATCTTTTCCAAAATCATGGCTTGTCTTTCTCTTTGCATCATCTTCTAAAACATCGCCGATGAATTTTCTATTAAATAGATATATGCCCATTGAGGCATAAAAATTTGGTATCCTTTCAACAAAAGTCCTATCTGGTTTTTCATAGAAGGATGTAATTCTATTATCTTCTCCTGTCTCCATAATCCCATAATGATGTACTGTTTCAATAGGAACGGGTAAGGCACCGACAGTTGCATCAGAGTTTTTTTCTATATGAAAATTTATCATCTTTGAATAATCCATTTTATAGATATGGTCTCCTGCCAGGACAAGGATAAACTCTGGGTCTTCCCTGTCAACAAAATAGAGGTTTTGATATATTGCATCGGCTGTTCCCTGATACCAATCATTAGATACCCTCATTTGTGCAGGAAGGGCATCAATAAACTCACCTAGCTCTCTGTCAAAAAAATCCCATCCCATCTTTAAATGCCTCATTAGGGAATACGATTTATATTGGATAAGGACATAGACCTTTCTAATGCCTGAATGTATGCAATTGGATAGGGTAAAATCTATTATCCTATAGATTCCACCAAATGGCACAGCTGGCTTTGCCCTATCCCTGGTTAAGGGATAGAGTCTATCTCCCTTTCCACCTGCCAAAACAAAGGTCAAAACCTTTTTCGTAATCATAGATATATTTTACACCTTCTTTTTAGGGATTTGCAATAAAATTATAGTATATGTTTTTGGTATGTGTTTAGCTATTAGCTTTTAGCTTTTAGCTATTAGCCTTTTAAATAAGAGAAAAAATTTACAAATTAAAGGCTAAAGGCTAAAGGAACAAAGGGACAAAGGCACAAAGAAAGCAAGTAACAAATAAACTCTGTGCCTTTGTGCCTTAAGTGCCTATTTCCCATTTTATTCTCACCTAGCTAAACACATACAGTTTTTTCATTGCAACATATATTGAGGATAGGGTATAATGAATAAATGATAAAAGAGAGGATTAAGGAAACAATAGAGAATTTAAATAGATTGAGCAATGAGAATTACATAAGGGCTATCTCAGAAACAATTGATGTAATTGCTAATGCTATTAAAAAAG
>JBFMED010000120.1:0-2617 GCA_040753475.1 bacterium | reverse complement strand
TTATGATTGATATTGAAAATTAGAGTGATAATATAAAAAGAAAAATTTGGAGGTGAAGAAAAGATGGCATCAATTTGTGTAGAGATACCCGAGGAAGTCTCTGTGGGTATAAGGATACCTAAAGAAGAACTTTCTTCAGAGATAAAACGGATAGTAGCATTAGAGCTATATAGAAGAAGGGCTATTTCTTTAGGAAAGGCATGTCAGTTAGCAGAAATCTCAAAATGGGAGTTCTTTGAGTTAAATGAAAAAATGCAAATACCCCTTCACTACGACCAAGAAGATTGGGAAAGGGACAAAAAGATAGCAGAAAAAGAGGGAAAGAAATGATTGTAGTAGCAGATGCCACTTGCTTAATTGCCCTATGCAGGATTGAACGATTGGATATTTTAAGAAAACTCTTTGGGAAGGTGAACATTGGTGAGACAGTTTTTAAGGATATGATGGAAAGATTACGCAAGGCAGGGTTTAGAATTAAAGATGGGTTATATGATAAAATACTAAAGGAAATAGAGGTATAAAAATGAAGAAGCTTTTAGCTTTAGTGGTATTTGGACTGGGGTTTTTAACCCAAGGGGCAATGGCAGCGGATTTCCCTGCGCCAAATACAGGATGCAAGATACAAGATACAGGATAAAATTACGTATCCGTTCAGGTGTAAATAAGGGAAAGGATGATAAGATTTCTACCCAATTCAGGAGTTTTTATCGTTTTTCTCTCATTTTTCTTGTTTTTTAACCTCCTATCCTTTTAAATTTACCCTTTTCCCCAATTTTCCCTTTTTCCTTTGTTGCACCCTGAACACTTACCCTAAATCATTTTCTTTCTTACCCAAACACCATAATTGTATTTCTTCTTTAATTATTGCTTCTGCCTTTTTTCTTCCGTATTCTCTTGTCTTAAGAGTCTTATCTATAACCCCTTGAAAAGAGTCAAGATTATAAAGAAAAACACCTGTAGCCCTTCCTATATTTGGTTCAATATCCCTTGGAATAGCAAGGTCAATTAAAACCAAAGGGTTTTTCCTTTTGTCTGGAATCTCTTTTATGATATAATGCGGTGATGATGTTTGCGAAATAAGAAGGTCACATTCAGACAATTTTTCAAAGCAATCCTTGAGATGTAGGGCAATCCCATTAAATCTTTTTGCTAATTCATCTGCCCTTTCAAAGGTTCTACTTCCAACAAAAATGGTCTTTACACCCTTATCAACCAGGTGCTTTAGGGTTACTGAAGATATTTTTCCTGCTCCAATGACGATTGTTGTTTTATCCCTTAAATCCCCTAATTTCTCAGAGGCTATGCGGCAGGCAATAGATGGGATTGAGTAATTCCCCTTTGCAATATCTGTTTCTGTCCTTATCCTTTTTGCTACTTTGAATGAATGTTGAAATATGGTATTCATTGTTTTGCCTGTTGTTTTATTTTCACAAGCAATCCTGTAGGCACTTTTAAGCTGACCAAGGATTTCAACCTCGCCAACCACCATTGAATCCAATGATCCTGCAACCCTAAAGAGATGCTTTAATGCCTCTTCTTGGGAGAAAAAATAAAATCGCTCTAAAAGGCTTAAGTCTATTTTAAAGAAGCCTTTTATATAATCCGTAAGCCTCTCCCTTAAGCTATCCCTTGAATCTGCTACATAAACCTCTGTCCTGTTACAGGTTGAAAGAAGGACAGCCTCCTCAAATACCCTTTTTGCAAATCTTAAGCCATCTTTAATGGAAGAAGAATTTAGGGCTACCTTTTCCCTCAATTCCCCTTTGGCTACCTTATGATTTATTCCCAAAACAGCAAAGATTTTCATCCTAAAACCTAAAAAGCCCATTCTCCTTTTCTTCTAATGTGTAGGTAATATTGGATTTGGTTTTCAAAGGTTCGTATAGATACCAATTACCTGTAATCCCCCAGGACCTTGTATCAGAGGAAGATGTCCTTTTTGCCTTTGAATATAAATCGCCATTTGGACCCCTTCTTTTAAACAAAAGCCCCTTGTGAAAATCATTATAGACAGAGAGCAATGTTCTTAAGGTTTCCTCATCGAAAGGAAGGTTATCATAACCTGCATTTGCATCCAAGGTAAAACTTGTAGATAAACCGACCTTATAGCCTTTATATTTAATCTCACCCAGTGTATTGTCTATCCCCAAATGCGAACTGGTTGATGCCCTCTTTTTATAAATTCTTCTGTCGGTTGAGATGTCATAGTCCTCAAGGAAGTAGAATTTTTTGTCAATCATTTTACAATCCCAAGCTTGCCAATTGCTGGCTTATCGCCTTTGTTGTTTGTGATGTAGCCTATTCTGGCAATACCAATCAGGCAACTACTATCAGAGACAACAATCACAGCTTCATCTCCTTTAGGGTTTCCATATCCTCTTTAAATTCCTTTACCCCATAATGTAGCTGGATACCCTTGCTCCCCAATAGATCCATAAAATCCCATCTTGACATCTCTGCAAATTCAGATGCCTTACCCAAACTCAGGAGCTCATTCTCAAACAGGTGCACCGCTAACTGTTTCTTTAGCTCCAAAGATACCCTTTCTTCCTCTATCCCTGCAGCGAAAAGAACATCTCTGGGTATTTCCATTTCAACCTTTACTGTTTCCATTTAA
>JBFMED010000119.1:0-5082 GCA_040753475.1 bacterium | reverse complement strand
TTTCTAAATTATCTGATATAACACTTAATCTATATTTATCACTTGTTACCATTTTTATTTTATTATTCCCTAATTCCAAATATACTCCACAAAATGGGATAAGTGTTTCATCTTGTGAGGCTGAAAATATAACCATTCTTATCATCTCTAGTAAAATATTTGAAGGAATTTTAAATTCTATATCCCATTTAATTTTTGGAAAGTTTGGAAATTCCTCAGGTGGTATTCCCATAAGATGAAATATAGAACCTTTAGAGCTTATTTTTGTTTTTAGATTATCTACATCTATTATAATTTCATCCTCTAAATTATTTATAATCTCTGTAAGTTTTTTTCCTGGAAGGAGGATAGAACCGTCTTTTTCTATATCTATTTTTTGTTTATATCTTATAGATATATTCATATCTGTTCCAATGGTTATTAAATATCCATTTTTTGCTTCAAAAAAGATATTATTTAATATAGGTATAGGTGATTTGATATTAGAAATCAAAGTTTTTTGAAATTGATCTTGTAATATCTCTTTTTTAGAAATTATTTTCATAATAATAATAATAATAATAATGTGAAAATCTTAATAAGTCTACTTTTATTTTATATTTTAAATACTTATTATTAACAGCTATTTGTTAATAAAAATAATAATTTTTTTATTAAAAGGTTATTCAGATATACTTGTTGATAAATTATCTATTATTATTTTTAAATCTTTATCATATTGAAGCCTTTTTTCTATTTTATTACAAGCATAAAGGACGGTTGTATGATCCTTTCCTCCAAATTCCCTTCCAATTTCAGGAAGGGAGAAATTTGTCAATTTTTTACAAAGATACATCGCAATATGCCTGGGAAGAATATTTGATGAACTCCTATTTTTTGCCTTTATATCTTCAATTTTTATATTAAAATATTTGGCTATTTTTTTCTGTATAGTAGATATTGATATATTTAATTCATCTTTTTTAGAAATCATATCCTTTAATATTCCCTCAATAATCTCAGGGGCAATTTTTTTTTCCTCTAATATATATCGGGCAATTACCCTAATCATTGCACCCTCTAATTCTCTAATATTGGTTTTTATCTTACCTGCTATAAAATGAAGAATATCCTCATCTATTTTTATATTTTCATTATCCGTTATCCTTTTTAAAATTGCTATCCTTGTCTCTAAGTCTGGTGGTTGAATGTCTGTCATTAAGCCACTTTCAAACCTTGATCTTAACCTTTCCTCAATAGTTGGAATATCCTTTGGTGGTCTATCAGAGGTTAAAACAATTTGCCTTCCTGATTCATATAGGGTATTAAATGTATGGAAGAATTCATCCTGTGTTTGCTCTTTTCCTTGTAAAAATTGAATATCGTCAATCAGGAGGATATTTATATTTCTATACTTTTCTTTAAATTTTAAAGGCTGATTAAATTGTATAGAATCAATAAACTCATTTGTAAATTGCTCGGTTGATACATAAATTATCTTTAAGGAAGGATTTTTTGAGAATATATGGCTTCCGATTGCCTGCATAAGATGGGTTTTTCCCAAACCAACACCACCATAGATAAACAAAGGATTATAGGCATGGCCTGGTTTTTCAGCAACCGCCCAGGATGCTGCATGGGCAAACCTATTATTTTCTCCAATAACAAAGGATTTAAATGTGTATTTTGGATTTAGGGTTATGGGAAATGTGGGGGTAAGCTTGCTTTTTATGTTATCTATTTTTTTAATAAATGTATCCTTAATGGATTTATCAACCACATAATCAAGGGAAACAGGGTTATTTATAAGCCCTGAGAGGGTTTTTTCTAGGGCGTTTTTATAGCACCCTTCAAGCTGATCCTTAAAATATTTATTGGGAATGGCGATTTTAAATTTATTGTCAACTATTGTCAGGGGTTTTATTGGTTTAAGCCAAAGCTCAAATTTCTCTTCCGGAATATCTTTTTTAAGGATGTTTAATGCCTCTTCCCAAAACTCTTTTTCCATTTTTAACAAGTTATTAACAGGTTTTTATATTCTCTTTAAAATAAAGAACTTGCTTTTTATCTTAAAAATATTTCCTTGTTTTTCAAGGCCCCTTTTTATCCACAGGTTATTAACCCTGTGAATAACTCTTAAGTCATTGAAATAAAAGAAGTTATAAAATCTTACCGTCAGAAAACCCTGATTTTAATTGTAAAGTTTAAATTTTTATCACTCTCTTAAATTTAAGATTTGAAATTTACAATTTGTATCTTCATATCTTATTATTCTATTTTAGTAAAGGTCAAGGATTTTTTAAAAAAAATTAAAGAAAGATGAAAGATATATTTCATATAAAGAGAAGGGAAAAATATCAAATTTCTGATTTTTTCCTTTATTCCATAAGAAAGGTCGCCAAAGCCCTGCAGGGAAGTGCATCCTCTCTTAATGCCATTATCTTGATTCATCGGATATTTCACCATATTTGCTTAAGGTATAGAGAGGAAAAGGAAGGAAATGTATTTAATGATAGCTTTGTCGGGATAGCCAATAGGGTTTCTTTTTTTGAGGATACCCTTCTTAAATTTATAGATGATTTTTCATTACAAAGGGAGGATTTTATTGAGGAGCTCCTCCTTTTATCCCTAGCCTATGAAAACCCATCCTTTTCTTTATACAAAAGGCTTTTTTCACTTAAAAATCTAAAATACAAGGAAATAAAAGGCTATATCTTTGAATATTTTAAGGAAAAGCCTGAATTTGGGCCATTTAACCAGAGCCTACCCGAAATGTTGAAGACGCCGCAAAGGCTCTTTCCAAATTCATTAAGTGGACAGCTTTTATATATCAAGGATAATTGGGCACATCTCCTTTCAAAGGAGCTATTAGAGAGCCTCCTCCTTGGCCTTGATTTGATAAAAGAGGAAGAGGCTTTAAGGATGATGGGAAAAGCCCCCCTTGAGATTTTGGATTTTAAAGGGGATTTTTTAAGGGGATTTGGTCCTGATTATGAAAGGTTTAGCAGAGATGCTTTCTGGATGCCAAAGGTGGTTATGCTTGCCAAGAATACATATGTCTGGCTTGCTCAATTATCCAAAAAATATGGAAGATGGATTAGGAGGCTTGATGATGTTCCTGATGAAGAATTGGATGAATTGGCAAGCTATGGCTTTAATGCAATCTGGCTCATTGGGCTTTGGGAGAGATCAGATGCTTCATCAAAAATTAAGCAAATGACGGGAAATCCTGAAGCTGTATCATCTGCCTATTCACTTTATGATTATGTTATTGCCCAGGATTTAGGGGGAGAAGATGCCTTCCAGAACCTTAGGAGCCGTTGCTGGCAGAGGGGGATTAGGCTAGCCGGTGATATGGTTCCCAATCACATTGGCATTTATTCAAAATGGGTAATTGAGTATCCAGATTGGTTTATCCAGCTAGATTATCCACCCTTTCCCAGATATTCCTTTACAGGACCTAATCTCTCAAATGACAGCAGGGTTGGTGTCTATCTTGAGGACGGCTATTGGACAAGACAAGATGCGGCGGTTGTCTTTAAGCGGATTGACCATTGGACAGGAGATACAAAATATATCTATCACGGAAACGATGGAACCCATATGCCCTGGAATGACACAGCCCAGCTAAATTTTTTAAAGGAAGAGGTAAGGGAAGCGGTTATCCAGACAATCCTTCATTGTGCAAGGAAGTTTCCCATTATTAGATTTGATGCGGCAATGACCCTTACAAAATTCCATTATCAGAGGCTTTGGTTTCCAGAGCCAGGCTCTGGCGGTGCAATTCCCTCAAGGGCAGAATTTGGGATGAGAAAAAGCGAATTTGATAAGGCATTTCCCCAGGAATTCTGGAAAGAGGTGGTTGACAGGGTTGCACAGGAAATTCCCGATACCCTCCTTCTGGCAGAGGCATTCTGGCTTATGGAGGGCTATTTTGTGAGAACATTGGGTATGCACAGGGTCTATAACTCTGCATTTATGAATATGCTAAAGCTAGAGGATAATGCAAAGTATCGCTCTGTGATTAAGAATGTCTTGGGGTATAATCCTATGATTTTAGAGAGGTTTGTCAATTTTATGAGCAATCCCGATGAAGAAACCGCAATTGCCCAATTTGGCAAGGATGATAAGTATTTTGGGGTTTGCTTAATGATGGTAACCTTGCCTGGCCTTTGTATGTTTTCCCATGGCCAGATTGAAGGATTAGAAGAGAAATATGGGATGGAGTATAAAAGGCCATATTGGGATGAAATTCCTGATTGGAACCTGGTGGAAAGGCACAAAAGGGAGATTTTCCCATTGCTTAAAAAGCGCTATCTCTTTAGTGGTGTCTCTAATTTCTATCTTTTTGATTTCTGGACAAATGAGGGTTATGTAAATGAGGATGTCTTTGCCTACACAAATAGATGTGGAGATGAAAGGGCGATTATTGTATATCACAACAAATATGCAACAACCTCGGGTTGGATTAAGGTATCCTCTGCCAGGCTTGAAGGCAAAAGGCTTATTCAGAGGGATTTGGTAGATTGCCTCTCATTAAAAAGGGATTCTGGCTATTATTATATCTTTAGAGACCATAAATCTGGCTTGGAATATATAAGGAAAGGATGCGAGCTTTCAGAAAAGGGCTTATACATTGAGCTTTCTGCCTTTAAATACCACATATTCCTTGATTTTAGGGAGGTTTTTGATAAGGATGGAAGGATAGGCTCTTTTTGCTCCTTCCTTAATGGAAGGGGTGTTTTTAATATTGAGTATGAGATAGAGAAATTTTCTATCAAGGAGGAGATAAGGGGAAGGATTCCCCAAAAATACATTAGATTTTTGGATGTTTTATCATTGTGGTATCTTTATGAAAGAAAGGAAAAAATAGAATGTAGCGAAAGGGAAGCCCTATTATTTTCTATTCTATCATCTCATCCCAATTGGGACTCTGATCTAGCTGGGCTATTGGATGATAGCCTTGTTAAAAGGTATATCCAGCTTAATGAATATCAGGGCATCCTTTATTTTAACAAGGAAAGCTTTGAAGAGTTGATAGATTGTCTGTTTCTTGTCTCATCAATCCTCTATCCAGAAAAGGCAAAAGAAAAAGAAGCCCTT